>JBCDHV010000222.1:0-6630 GCA_038749615.1 Bacteroidota bacterium | reverse complement strand
TGACGTGTTCGATCCTCTCGCGAAGGGCACTGGGTAACGCAGATCCGGTGGGTACCGAGCCGTCTCGGGAGGCCGCAGTCCACGCTCACCTAGCGGTCCAGCGTTCGGCGGCGTATCTATGAGCGTATGCCCCGCCGGCACGCCAGGCCCATCCACCAGTCCAACCACCCACCACCCAACCGTCATGTCTTCCCCCAAGTTCAAAGCGCCGGACACGACCCTCATCATTTTCTCGATCATCGTGCTGGCCGCCGTGATGACGTGGATCGTGCCGGCCGGCCAGTTCGCAACGACGGAGATCGAGGTGGAGGGAGCCGGCACGCGGCAAGTCGTGGTGCCCGGTTCCTACGAACAGGTAACACGGGCCGAGGCCAGCGTCGGCGCACGCATTCGGCACACCATCGGGATCGTCCTCATGGCCCCGATCCTTGGATTCATCGACGAGGCAGCGGCCCCCATCATTGCCTTCGTGCTGCTCGTGGGGGGCGCGTTCGCGGTGCTACAACAGACAGGAGCCATCGATGCGGCCCTGCGCCGGCTGGTGCGGGCGTCCCGGCAGTCGCGCACGCTGGAGTTCTTGCTGATCCCGATTTTCATGGCGCTGTTCTCGCTCGCTGGGGCCGTGTTCGGCATGTCCGAGGAAGTCATTCCGTTCGTGCTGATCTTTGTGCCGCTCGCGTTGGCCTTGGGATACGATTCGATCGTCGGCACGGCGATTCCGTTCGTGGGCTCCGGAGCCGGCTTTGCGGCGGCGTTTCTGAATCCGTTTACCGTTGGCGTGGCGCAAGGGATCGCCGAGGTGCCGTTGTTTTCCGGGGTTCCGTTCCGTATCGGTCTCTGGGTGCTCACGACGAGCATCGCCATTGCCTTCGTGATGTGGCATGCCGGCCGCGTCCGCCGCGATCCCACGCTTAGCCCGACGTACGAACTCGACGCTCGGAAACGCACTGAAGGCATGGACCTCGACACGAGCGACACCGAGTTTACGGGCCGGCAGCGGTTGGTGCTGATGGTGTTCTTCGCCGGCATCGGCGTGCTGATTTTCGGCGTGTTGGCCTTCCAGTGGTACATCGTCGAGATCGCCGCGCTGTTCGTGGCGCTGGGTGTGGTCATGGGGGCCGTCGGCGGCCTCGGGGCAAACGGAACGGCACGGGCTTTCATGGACGGCGCGCGCGATCTCGTAGCCACGGCGTTGATCATCGCTCTGGCGCGCGGGATCCTCGTGGTGATGCAGGACGGCCAGATCATCGACACGATTCTCTATGCGATGTCGTCTGCGCTGGAAGGGACGGGCTCGACGGTGGCGGCGATGGCCATGTTCGGCGCGCAGACGGTCCTCAACTTCTTCGTGCCGTCCGGCAGCGGACAGGCCGCACTCACGATGCCGCTCATGGCACCCCTCGCTGATTTGCTAGGCGTGACGCGCCAAACGGCCGTCCTGGCCTTCCAGATGGGCGACGGCTTCACCAACCTGATCATCCCCACGAGTGCTGTGCTGATGGGGGCCTTGTCCCTCTCCGGCGTACCGTGGACCAAGTGGGCCCGCTGGATTCTGCCGCTTCAACTCGTGTTGTTTACCCTCGGTGTCCTTGCACTAGCAGTCGCGGTGCAAGTAGGGTTTTGATGTGGCAGGGTTGGTGTGGCAGATGTAGCAGGGTGGCAGATGTGGCAGGACGAACTGCCACAATGCCACACCTGCTACATTGTGTAGCACATGTTGCATTGTGGCAGACGTGGCAATTAGCGAGCCGTCAACCACCCAACCACCCAACCACCCAACCACCCAACCACCCAACCACCCAACCACCCAACCACCCAACCACCCAACCACCCATGCTCAACGCCTTCACCTCCGAGTTCGAGCGCTACCGGCGCATCGGAGAGCGCTCCATCGGCCAAGTGTCTGACGAGGCGCTCAACTGGATGCCCGTGCCTGAGGGAAACTCGCTGGGCATGATCGTCCGGCATCTGTCCGGCAACCTGACCTCTCGGTTTACCGATCTCCTGACGACCGACGGAGAGAAACCCTGGCGCAACCGGGAGGCCGAATTCGAGGAGCGCGATTACTCCAGGGCCGAGGTCGAGCAGCTGTGGGGCGAGGGCTGGAGCGTCTTGGACACGGCGCTGCAAGAGCTGACCGATGAGCAGCTTCAGGATACGGTGACGATACGCGGTCAGGCTTGGACCATCCAGGCCGCGCTAGCTCGGTCGCTGGCCCACCTCGCGCATCACGTTGGGCAAATGGTGCTGATTGCGCGGATTGTTCAGGGCGACGCCTGGGAATGGATCAGCATTCCAAGGGGCTGCTCGGAGGCATACAACCAGAACCCCACGAAAGAGCGCGTGCCAGGCTGATCCGCCTGTCTCTGGAAGTCGACTCCGAACACACCGAACACATTAGAACGTCATGCCGCCGGCTCGCCCGAAGGTCATCTTTTTCGATGTCAACGAGACGCTTCTCGATCTCGCGCACATGCGGCCGGCGGTCGCGGATGCCCTCGGAGGCCGTGCCGACCTGCTCCCGCTGTGGTTCTCGACCATGCTGCATCACTCGCTCGTCGAGAATGCGACGGGGCGGTACCACGGCCTCGGCGACGTAGGCGTAGCGGCCCTGCGGATGGTGGCTGAGTCCAACGGAATGGCCCTCAGCGTCGAGGACGCCCGAAGGGCTATCCTTCCAGCGCTGACGAGTCTTCCGCCGCACCCAGAGGTCAAGGCCGCTCTCGCTACGCTGAGCGAACGCGGCTACGTGCTGGCTAGTCTGACCAATTCATCGAGTGCCGGCCTCCAGAAGCAGTTCGAGAACGCCAGCCTCATGCCGTACTTCGCGCGCCGCCTCAGCGTCGATGCGCTACAGGTCTACAAGCCAGACCTCGCAGTGTACGAGTGGGCTGCGCGCGAGATGGGCATCGAGTTGGCAGACGGCCTGCTGGTTGCCGCGCACGGGTGGGACGTTGCCGGTGCGAAGGCGGCCGGCCTGCAAACGGCGTTCGTCCGCCGGCCGGGAAAGGTCCTCTACCCCCTGGCGCTTCCGCCGGATTACATCGTCAAGGACCTGACCGAACTGGTACGCGTGCTGGGCTGATGCCTACTCTGCTTCGCGGTAGGCGCTGATGGCGTCGATTTCCAGCCAGAACGGGCCGTCGTTGCCATCGCTGATGTAGACGCCGATGGACTCGATGGCCGAGAGGTCGAGGGCATCGGTGCGGACCGGCTCGCCGTGGACACTGGGTTGAAGCGAGGCGAACGGGATGCGGACGTTCTGCCACACGTTGCCGGCAGGAAAGGCCGCGCGGCGGTTGACCTCGCGGCCGGCGTTCTGCGTGCCGTCGTAAACATCGACCTCAAACGTACGCTCGATGCCCCGGACGCGGAGTTCCAAGCCGGCGTATGCGGACAAGTCGGCGTCCTGCTCACCCCGAACCGACGTGAAGCCACCGCCTTCCGTCACTACCGTCCCGGTGAACACGAGCGTTCCATCGCTGATGCTGACGAGGCCTTCAGATTGGCCACCCATCACGCCATCGTTTTCGACCGTCCACTCCGTAGATTGGGCCTCATCAAAATCGAAGAGCACCAACAGATTGTCTGAAGGCTCGGACGGCGGATCGGACAGGTCGCCGGCGCAGCCGATGAGCAGGAGTGGGAAGAGGAAGGCAGAGAGCGCGCGAACCATAAGTCGAGAGAGGCAAGGGATGAGACGCCGCATCGGGCAGAGTGTGCGGCAGCGCTGCTCCGAATCGGTGGGCGTTCTTGTTGTTCCGGTCAGTACCTTACAGACGGCGCTGCCCTCGCTCGTCCCAACACGCACCTGTATGACGAACGCTAGCCCGGAGGTCACGCTTCACCAGGCCACCGACAAAGCCGTACTGAGCCGGCTCATGGAGCTCTATCAGCACGATCTCTCCGCATTCGAGCGCGCGGATCTCGATGAAGAGGGCCGCTTTGGCTACCGGTATCTCGATGCGTACTGGACCGAGCCGAACCGGCATCCGTTCTTGATCCGCGCGGGTGGCCGGCTTGCGGGGTTTGTGCTGGTGAACCAACACACGCACCTCGCCGGCACCGAGCACTCGATCGCCGAGTTCTTCGTCGCGCGCCGCTATCGCCGGCTGGGGGTGGGGCGCACGGCCGCGTTGGCCGTCCTGGATCACTTTCCTGGTGTCTGGGAGATCCACGTTCATCTCGCGAATGAGCCGGCCCAAGCGTTCTGGCGCGGCGTCATTGCAGCCCACGCGGGTGCCGTGCCGGCTCCTCAGCGCTCCCCCAAGTGGAGTGGTCTGCTGTTTCAATTCTCCAGCCCGTCTCACGCTGCCCTTTCAACTAATATCCCAACTATCGCCATGTCTCAGAAGATCAACAACGCCAAGGCCCTCTACCTCGAAGGCATTCGGGACGGGCAGGCCCGGGAAGCGGTCACGCGGTACACTGGCAGCCGGTACACGCAACACTCCACCGGCGTCCGCGACGGGGTCGAAGGGTTCGTGGAATTCTTCGAGCCGTTTATCGCGCGCAATCCCAAGCGCGACATCCAGATCATTCGTGCGTTCGAAGACGGCCAGCACGTCTTCCTGCATGCGTACCAGAGCCTCAACGACGGCGAGGCCGAATGGATAACGACGGATTTCTTCGACACCGACGCAGACGACAAGATTATCGAGCACTGGGATGTCATTGCAGCCTACATCCCGGAAACCCCATCCGGCCATACCTCCATCGATGGCCCGACTGAGGTGACGGACCTGGACCGGACCGAGGCCAACAAGGCGCTCGTCCGGGACATGATTGAGGACCTCCTGATGCCAGACGGTGAGGTGTCCAAGGCCGGCGAGTACATCGCGCAAGATTACATCCAGCACAGCAGTACACTCGCGGATGGGCTTGGTCCGTTCGAGCGGATGCTGAACGATCCGCATCGCACGGTGTGGTACCGCGAGATCGTACTGCTCGTGGGGCAGGGCAACTTCGTCGCCACGCTGTGCCGTGCCGATGCAAACGGCCAGGAACTGGCGCAAGTCGATCTCTACCGAGTGGCAGACGGGAAAATCGCCGAGCATTGGGAGAACGCCGAGCCGGTGCCCCCGCCCGAAGAGACCGTCAACAGTGGGAAGTTCTGAAGCCAAAAGGGGTGGAGATGCCATCTCCCGAAGATGGCATCTCCACCCCTTTTGACAGGACCCCGCCGGCACACCTACCCTGTAGCTGATCCGTTTTCTGCTCCGCGTTCAAACACCTTAGCTCTGCGTGCGAATCCTGTCTACTCTCGTACTCCTCGTTGCTTTCCTGACCTCATCGTCTGACGCGCTTGCCGGCGAGGTGGCCGCGCAGGATTCGGTCCTTTTCCGGCACGCGGATCTGGGCCTGGGCCGGGCCGTGCTGGGCGAACCGCTGGGACGGCTTGCGGCCCTCGGCATTGAGGAAGATGGGGGTGTCATCCGGATTCCGCTGGCAGCCCCCGGATCGTCTTGGATGCGGGCGTATCTCTCAAGCGAAGGAGACGTGGCGGCGATGCGGTTTGCCTACGATGCTGCGTTCGACATCGAAGAGGCCGTTGCGACGTACACCGCTGACCTTGGGGCTCCTCAGGTACGTGTGGCCTCGGGGGCCGGCCTGGTCTACATGTGGGAGGATGACCAGACGCGCCTCGAACTCGTCTCGCGAGATGGCCGTTCGTTTTCCATCTTGCGCGACCTCGCTAGTTCTCCGCGCACGCTCGTACCGGCACTGGCTCAGATCAGTCCGACGGCCATCGAGCGTGGCCCGGCCGACCTGCTAGCCACTACGGAGGTCTGGGGCTTCCTGGAGAGTCACGGGCCAGGTGTTGCGGAGGCCCTTCGCGCCGTAGCGCCTGGGCTCGATGCAGAGACCAACCGCACTCTCCAAGCCGTGATCGACCGCCACTTCGACCCGGTGACGCTCTACGGCTTGGTACGTGAACGCATGGAAGATCGCTACGCGGAGGGCGTGCCGGCTGAACTGATGCCCTGGCTCTTCTCAGATAGCACTGTGATGCTCAATGCTCGTATCAGCCGGTATGAGCACGAGCAAACCCTGGAGGAATACGCTGCGGGATTGGGCGATACCCCGCCGGCTGCCGAACGCGTGCAGCCTGTCATCCGCTTCGCAGAGGCAAACCGTGTCGGCGAGTTCTTCCTGCTCATCGACGAAACCACGCGGGAAGCCCGAGACGCGCTCGCGAACGCCCTGCCGGCCGACATCGACCTGCCGCCGGCTCCCACGGAGGCGGAGACCGCAGAGCTCACCCAACGCTACACGATGGTCGGGTTGGTCAGCTTCCTCTGGCGCTTGCAGCCCGTCACCAACGCCGAACTCGCCGAGCAGGTCGCGTTCTACGAGACCGAGGCCGGCGCCTGGTACGTAGACGCCTACATGGACGCCCTCGGCACCGCCCTACGAGAGGCTGGTTCGGCTGCGGCCGAGGCGTTGGCGTCCGGCTGACCGAGGGAGTGGCGCACTGGCATATTAGGAAGTCCTAGCCGGTCTTTGTATGTTTTTGGGGCACCTCACCACGTTTCGTTCTTCCGCGAGCCCTTCCCCAACCCCTCGTTCTATGCGCACGCCCCTTCCCCGTTTTGCCGTTCTGGTTCTTGCAGTCGTCATGTACGGCAC
>JBCDHV010000221.1:0-6658 GCA_038749615.1 Bacteroidota bacterium | reverse complement strand
GACACCTGGGCATGCGCCGGCGTCCACGCGAGCACGCACAGGCCGGCGATCAGCGCGGTAGCCGAAATGCGCCATCGTTGCTGTCGAATACCGTCAGGGCGCATCAGGCGGGGGCGGTGGTGGAGGCAGGGGAGAAGGAAGGCTGCTGGGCGGCGGGTCTAGGCCCAACGACGTTCGGGCGGTGTTCTGCCGGCGGTTGAGCAGAGATCGTAAGGCGGTTGGGACAACCGATTCCGCGTCGGCAGCATCCCAGTCGGCCCTGAGCGCTGTCAGGTAGTCCGCAACGGCGGTGGTATCCGCGCCGGTTCGCAACAGCAGCGTATCGGCCTCAGAACGGCCGGCTTCTTTGGCGGCGAGTGCGATCAGCAACTCCGTGCCGGGCCCATTGCCGCCAGGCCGTTGGGCGACCCGTTCCAGCCACACCAACGCCGAATCAGGCCGGCCTGTTACGAGCAAGTGCCGGCCTACCTCACGCGCTGCCTCAAAGCCGGCGGTATCCGCCATCGCCTCGGCTGCCAGCGCGCTCGATTGCTCGGCCCGCGGCACACGCTGGAGGGCGCAGCTACTGAGCACGCCGGCGAGCACGAATAAGAGGACGAGGCGAGGCATGAGTTGAGGAACAAGGAGACTGGGCAACGCTGGAGTCTACAGCAGATTTAGCTGGGCGGTCAACTTCCTGCCTCGTGCGCGCATGGCGGCGGTGCCGGTCTCGGCGAGCCGGCGGATGAGAGGGCCGATGTCCTGCCGGAGGTCGTCGTCGTGGAGGGCGAGGTCGACGAGGGCTTGCATGGCATTGGTGCGGACGATGCTGCTGCGTTCGTTCAAGCAGCGCTTGGCGTAGGCCGCGAGCTGCTGGCGCTCCGGGGGCGTCCAGGAGAGCACAGAGGTCATCTGGAGGACGGCGGATTGGACCTCCCACTGGGCGATGTCGGTCAAGCCGTCTAGGATGTCCTGCGTGTAGGGTAGCAGGAGGTCCGGTTGCTCCCGGGCGCAGTGCAGCAAGACGTGAGCGCATCGGGCGCGGAGTAGGGGATCGGCGTCGAGGGCGCCGGCGAGGATGACGCCGAGCAGCGACGGATCGGCGAGGACTTCTTCGGCAACGGCCGGGGCTTCGCCGTGGGTCCCGCGTTTGCCGGCACTGAGCCGTTGGAGAATCATGCTGGAGTTCGTGAGGTATGAGGAGCTGTTTCTGTAAGCCGTGCGTTGGCGTTCAACATCGGGTGTCAGACACCGTACGTCAACCACCGCGTATCCTACCACACGTCTACCCTACGATGTCTCGAATTTTGCTGTTCACCGGGAAAGGTGGAGTTGGTAAAACGACCACGGCAGCAGCCACAGCGCTCCGAGCGGCCCGCGCCGGCAAGAAAACACTCGTCATGTCGGCCGATCCGGCGCACAGCCTTTCGGATGCCGTCGACACCAAACTCGGCCCGGAGCCGGTCGAGTTGGTCCCGAATCTCTTCGCGCAGGAGATCGACTTGTACTACTCGATGCGCAAGTATTGGGGCAACATCCGGCAGTTGCTGCTGACCGTGTTTCGCTGGCAGGGCGTGCACGAGACGGTGGCCGAGGAGTTGGCTGCGCTCCCTGGCAGCGAGGAGGCCTCGGCGCTGCTCTGGCTCGAACAAGCGTACCGGGAAGACGACTACGACCTGATCGTGGTGGACAGCGCGCCCACCGGCGAGACGTTGACCCTGCTGACGCTGCCGCAGATCACCCAGTGGTGGCTCACCCGCGCCTTTCCGTTTCAGAAGGCAGCCGTGACCTCGTTCGGGGCGCTGATCCGCAAGGCAACGGACATTCCGGTCGATAAGGGCTACGAAGAACTGGACGCGCTCTTCAACAAGCTCAACGTCATCCAGGAAGTCATGGCCGATCCGTCGAAGAGCAGCGTCCGGCTCGTGGTGAACCCGGAGCGCATGGTGATTCAGGAGGGCATGCGGGCCTACACGTACCTCCAGCTGTACGGTTTTCCCGTCGATGGCGTGGTGGTGAACCGAGTGTTGCCGGAAGAAGCGAAGGACGGCGTGTTTGCGAGCTACTACAACGCGCAATCCGGCTACTTGCAGGAAATCGAAGACTCGTTCGCGCCGTTGCCGATTCTACACGTCCCGCATTTGGGCCGCGAGGTCTTCGGGCTAGAATTGCTCGAAGAGATCGGCGAGGCGCTCTACGCAGATCGCGATCCGGCCGGCATTTACTACGAGGAGCGCCCCTACGAAATCGTCTCCGAGGACAAGGCCTACGTCATGAACGTCCGCCTCCCGTTCGTCGAAGACCAGATGCCCGAGGTCAAGCAGTTCGGGGACAGCCTTGTCATCACCCTCGGCAACCGCCGGCGCAACGTCTTGCTGCCTCGGTTTTTGTCGTACTACACCGCCGGCGAGGTCACATTGGATGCCGGCACGCTCAGCGTCCGGTTCACCCCCAACGGCACCTGACACCACCGGCAAACCCACGCGCGTTCCGCAAACCGCACTGCCAATTCCGTTTGGCGCTTCGTTGAAAAACATCGCCCACGCCGGATGCCATTCGTTGAATAACCTCGCCCACGCCGCATGCCATTCGTTGAATAACATCGCCAACCCCGTACAGACGTTGCATGCAACGTCTCTACCGGTCGCCGCTTTCGTTTCGAACGATGGCCTCTTCGCTTCCGGCTGCGAACGGCAAAGGAACCCGATCCGGCTCGCACGTATGAACCCGACACCTCACCTCGATTCCAACAACGAATTCCCATTATGGCTTTTCAACTCCCTGATCTTCCGTACGCGCACGACGCCCTCGAACCGCACATCGACACGCGTACGATGGAGATCCACCACGGCAAGCACCACGCGGGCTACACCAACAAGCTGAATGCTGCGCTCGATGGTCACGACGATCTCCAAGCGCATTCCATCGCGGACCTCCTGCGCAACATCGACACGGTCCCTGAAGGCATCAAAACCTCCGTCCGTAACAACGGTGGCGGTTACGCCAACCATAGCCTGTTCTGGAGCGTGATGTCGCCCAACGGCGGCGGCGATCCCAAAGGCGAGCTCGGCGAGAAAATCGATGCGGCCTTTGGCTCCTACGATGCGTTCAAGGACGCCTTTGCCAAGGCGGCCGGCGGACAGTTCGGCAGCGGCTGGGCCTGGCTCGTCGCAGATGCCGAGGGTGACTTACACGTGTACTCGACGGCCAACCAGGACAGCCCCTACATGCAGGGTCACACGCCCCTCCTCGGTCTGGACGTGTGGGAGCACGCCTACTACCTGAACTATCAGAACCGCCGGCCCGACTATGTGCAGGCGTTCTTCAACGTCATCGACTGGAGCGCCGTCGCGAACAATTACGCCAATCGGTAACGTTCCAAGCGTTTGTCTATCAGACCACGGTCCCGGTACCTCGCCGGGGCCGTTTTTTTATGCCGGCTCCGCGCACGGCTCTCGCACGTCCACATCCTGCATCTCCCGTCATGAATCGATTGTATCCCAGCCTTCTTTTTGCCGCACTTGTCCTCAGCGCCGGCTGTGCCGAGCCGCAGGCACCTAGTGAAGCCCCAGCCACTCCGGCCGAGTCAGCCTCGTTCGTTCCGCAAGACCGCATCGATGCCCGGGTAGCAGCGGCTCACGAACGGCTGGAGGCTACGGAAGGGGGCCGGCTGCTCCGCGAGGCCATCGACGCGCACGGTGGGTTGGCGACGTGGTATGCCAATGGCCCGATTGCGTTTACGTACCGATACGGGCGAGGAAACGGCTCCGCACTCGAGACAGCGCAAGTGATCGACACGTGGTCGTCACGGGCGCGGCACGAGGTCCTGAACCGCCCCGATAGCCTCGGAGAAGCGACCTTCGGTTGGACCGGCCAGGAGGCGTGGGCGATGCCGAATGCCGGCGCGGTGCCGACGAACGCGCGGTTCTGGGCCTTGACGCCGTATTACTTCGTTTCGATGCCGTTCGTCCTGGCCGATCCTGGCGTCAACCTCGAAGCAGCCGGCCAGATGAGTGTTGAAGACCGGACGTATGATCTGGTCTACGCCACGTTCGATTCCGGCACCGGCGACGCGCCGGACGACTACTACTACGTTCTGATCGATCCGGAAACGAAGCAGGTAGGAGGCGTCCGCTACATCGTGTCGTACCCCGGCTTCTACGAGAAAGGCCAGCACAGCACGGAGCGTCTCATGCTCTACGACGGTGCACAGACCATCGACGGCATCACGATTCAGGAGGGCTTCCGTTCATTTGCCTGGACCGGCGCCGGCAAGGGTGAAGCTGCGGCTACAGGGACGACGACAAACGTCCGTTTCGAGAGCGCCCTCCCCAGCGACTATTTCGATATGCCGGCTGAAGCCGAAACGGTCGAGATGTAGCGAAGGAGTCTCAGGCGGGTGGTAGTTCGTTCCGCTCAGGCTTCTCCGACGCGTCGGAAGCGTGCAAGAATGACGGCGTACACACCATAGGCGGTCAGCCCCGCCGCAGTGAGCCCGAGCAGGTAGGGGCCGTACGGCTGTTGCGCCAGTGTTTCCAGCGTTCCACCGAGGCCGCGGGCTTCTCCTGGATCAGCCTGGACGGCCGCAGCGATAAAGAAGCTGCCGATGATGGCGAACACGATTCCACGGGCGGCCAGCCCCGCCCGGCCAAGTCGTTTGGCCCATGTTTGCATCGTGGCGTTCATCTCTCCGAGCTTTAGCTCCTTCTGGAACTTGACCGAGTAGCTCTTGTGCATTTCCATGCCGGCGCGCACCAGAAGGGCAACGCCAAATGCTGCAATGAGCCACCGGCCCAGAGGTTGATTCATGACGAGCGCTGTCAAGGATTCCGTCTTCTGGCTACCTCCACTTCCCGAACCTCCACTGCTCCCTAAAACGATACGCAGGCTCAAAACGGCCAGGGCCGCATAGGCGAGAAAACTACCGACGTACCCAATACGTTTGGCCCATCCCTCCGCATCACGGCCTTCTTGCTCTGTGTCCAATACGGCCGTACCCAAGCGCCAGAGCGCATACGCTGCTAGGCCGATAGCCAAGAGGATGAGTATGACATTGCCGAAGGGTTCGTCTGCGATGGCGCGAATAGCACCTCCCTTTCCTGTGGTTTGCCCGCCAGCGCCGAAGGCCACTTGGAGCGCGAGTACACCCGCAACGAAATACACCACACCCTTGGCCGCGTAGCCGGCTCGCGCAAGAGTTTCCATGAGAACCGTTGTGTCGCGCTGTGGACAGGCAAGCAGGACGTTGCTTGAGAAGGGCAGGACCACAGCGCCGTGAAAAGAATCGCTAGAGGAGTTCGCATCTGTCAGGAAGTGCAGCAACAGATATGCGCGAAACGTACAAGCGATGCCTTGTCGGGTTTCCACTCCGGTTGGTAAAAGAAGGATGCCTCAGGCAGTCTGCACACGCTGTCGTACAGACTGCCCGAGGGCAGCGGACTACCGGACGAGCGTCACGCGCTGGGTCTCGACGAACGTCTCACCCGTGGCACGGATCAGATACGTGCCGGCTGGCAGATCGCCTGCCTCCAGGGTGAGTTCGCTGGCGAGATCGGCTTGCACGTGGCCTTCGAAGAGCATCGCTACTGGCCGGCCTAGGGCGTCGAAGACCTCGACCCGCACGGTTTGGTCTGAGGACGTAGCTAAGCGAAGCCGCGTGCGGGACGTGAACGGATTCGGAGCCGGCGCGGAGAAGAAGACCTGCCCCGGCACCTCGACGGTCGCTTCTACGACGGGCGAATAGCTGAACGTGCCATCAAAGTCGACTTGCCGCAGCCGCAGCTGATACCGCCCCGGCTCCAAATCCGAGATGCGATAGCTGTAAGCCTGCGCTTCCGTGGTCGTCCCCACGCCACCAACAAATCCGACCTCCATCCACCCGCTACGCGCAACCCGTCCACCCGCTACGTCGAGCGCCCGCTCGACCGCAAAGCCGGCGTTGTTGGTTTCGGTGGCGGTGGTCCAGGAGAGCGTAAGCGAGCCAGGCGCGTCGTGGGTGGCATCGAAAGCGGTGAGTTCGACTGGCAGCGGAGAACTCTCTTCGACCCGGAAGTCCTCGACACCACCTGATTCACTGCCTCCGTTCATGCTAATGGAAAGCCGAAGGTCAAGCGTGGTACCCGTTCCGGGAATTACAAAGGCGTGTTCGGTAAAGGTGAAGTTGAGAGGGCTTTCAGAAAGGTCGCCGATTTGATCTCCGTCTCTGTCGCGTCTGAGTTCACCCTGGTTGTTCGGCCCTGGGTTTGGCCCTGTGTTGTCGTACCAGAATTCGATGCCAGACGTGTATCCGCCTCCATCGATTTGGTAGGAGACAATGATGTTGTCGTCGTCTTCAAAGCGGATGTTTTGAGGTCTAGCGGCGAACAAACCCCGAAAGGCCAGTGCGGTCCTCCCACTGATATCGATTCCGGTGAAATCGATGACATCCGGAGACGCGATGCACCCATCCAGGTCTTCGAACCGCCAGAATGAGTTGGTAAACCCTACGAAAGGGCCATCCAGGCCATCCGAATTTCCTGAGTTGTCGCCGGCGACGTCACTGCGGAAGAAGTAGTCGCCCGTGCCGCAAATGCCCGGACCTGTGCCATTGTCGCGGTCTACGTGGTTCGGAGCGTCCCGGTCGCCGCCGCCGAGGTTGGGGCCGGTGCCGTCAAAGTTGTCTTGCCAGAAGACGGTTTGT
>JBCDHV010000220.1:0-6663 GCA_038749615.1 Bacteroidota bacterium | reverse complement strand
TCAACCTATCCACATGAGCGAAGCGAATATCCTCATCGTCGAAGACGAGGCCGTCGTGGCGCGGCGGTTGATGCGGCTGGTCCGGGAGGTGTGGGGGAATGCGCTGGGACATCTGCGGCACGCGGCGAGCCTGCCAGCAGCAGAGGTTTTACTGGCCGAGAACGAGATCGACCTGCTGTTTCTCGATCTGAACGTCAAAGGCCGAGACGGATTCGATTTGCTCACGGCAGCTGTTGCCGGCGCGTTTCACACCATCGTAGTCTCTGCCCATGCCGACCAGGCCATCCGAGCCTACGAGTATGGCGTGTTCGACTTTATCGCCAAGCCGTTCAGCAAGGCACGGCTCGAAACCACGTTCGCACGCCTCACCGCGCCGGCCACGCGGACGCCTCAGCCAGCTACGGTGCTCGCCATCCGCAGCGCTGGGCGCATCGACCTCGTACGGCTGAGCGACGTCCGGCTCATCAACGGCGCGGATTCCTACGCCGAGCTCGTTCTCTACGATGGCCGGCGGCTCTTGTACGGAAAAACCCTCGACCGGCTCGAAGCGCTCCTCCCAGAGCATTTCCTCCGAATCCACCGCTCCCACATCGTCCGCGTGGCCGACATCCAAGCCCTCACCTCCAGCGCTGGCAGCCGCTACACCGCCGAACTGGTCACCGGCGAAGAGCTCCCCATCGGCCGCACCCGGCTTCAAGCCGTTCGAGATCGGCTTTCAGGTGGAGGCGTGGAAGTGTGGTAAGGTGGAGGCGTGGAGGAGTCGCTTCGCTCTCGTGGAGAAGTGGCCAGGTGCCAGGTTGATGCGTGGGGGACCAGATGAAGCGTCTGGCTGACCGCCAGAGACCAGGCTGAGTTGATCGAGAAGCCAACTCCTCTCAGCTCGTTCCCCACTCTTCAACCCACCCACTTGACCACGCTTCAGCCTGAGCGAAGCGAAAACCGCCCAACCGCGAACCAACAACCGCTACATGAGCCGTTCGATCTTCTGGATTTCGAGTTTGATCGTGCCGGCGGGTGCTTTGACAGAGACGACATCGCCGACTTCCTTGCCGAGCAGGGCCTTGCCGATGGGGCTATCGATAGAAATCTTGCCCTTCTTGAAATCAGCTTCGCGGGCCGAGACGAGGGTATACTGGAAGACCTTGTTGACCTTCAGATTCTTGACGTGGACAGTCGACAGAATGTAGGCCTTGCTGGTATCGATCTGGCTCTCGTCGAGAAGGCGCGCGCTGGCCACCGTGCCTTCCATCTGCGCGATCTTGGCTTCCAGGAGGCCTTGAGCGTCCTTGGCAGCGTCGTACTCGGCGTTCTCTGAGAGGTCGCCCTGTGCCCGGGCGTCGGCGATGGCCTGAACGATGCGGGCACGTTCCGTAGTCTTCAGGAAATGGAGTTCCTTCTTGAGGTTGTCCATCCCTTCTTTCGTGAGATATACGACGTTACTCATAGGTAAAGCAGACAGTAAAAAAAAAGGATCGCTGCGTCCCGAACAGGCGCGGCGATCAGTCTGAGATGACTCGTGATACTTAAGCTAGGGGGCTACCAACCTGCGTTGGGATGGCGAGCCGGTGTTCTGGTTGCTGGCGGATCCGGAGCGGACGCAGACGGGGCCGGCAGATCGGCCCGTGCAAGAATGCGGCGAGCGGTCCAGTAGCGCGACCTCCAGTATGTCTGGCCTAACTCGGAGACCATGACCCCCTGCGAAGAAGACGCGTGAGCGAACCGGCCGTTGTCGAGGTAAATCCCGACGTGGCGGGTCTTTGCGGTAGGGCGGAAGAAAACCAGATCGCCGGCTCTAAGTTCCGATTTGGAGACCTGAACGCCCTCGCGGACCTGCTGCCGCGTCGTCCTCGGAAGGGCGACACCGAGCGCATCGGCATAGGCACGCTGGACATAGGCAGAACAGTCGACACCGTCTGGGTCACGGTCTGCATGCGGCGTTCCGTACCACTGATCGACGTGCGCCTCGAATTGCCGCAGCGCCTCGGCTTCAGCGACCGGGGAAAGCACGAGGCCGTCCCCTTTGTCTACCGGCCGCACGGAGGCACACCCAGAAAGCACCACCAGGGTGGTCAACGCCAGCGTGTATCCAACCCGTTTCATAGTGGATGCGTGGATGAGATGCTATGTCGATGTGTGGATGAGTAGACCACTGGCTCCTCTCCCCGCTCTTCCATTCCTCCGCCTGCCCCCATCCACACCTCCACGTGAGCGCAGCGAACTAACGGCGTTCAGTTTGTTTGGCGGCCTCGGCGTAAATCTGATCCCATTCCTCGGAGTCGAAGTCCGGCGAGATCTGATCGAACGCGTCGCGGGCAGCACGGCGGATTTGGTCAGCAGCCTGTGCGCCGGCTTCTTGGATCTGGCGGTTGGCTTCCCGCGCCTGGGCATCGATCCAACCAGCGCCACCCCGGACGCCGCCGGCGATCTGGTGACGGGTTTCAGAGCCCGACTTGGGGGCAGCGAGGATTCCGAGCAGCAGGCCTCCAGCTACTCCAGCAAGGCCAGCCAGTAGAATTTCGGCTAAGCGGTTCATACGTGATACTTATGTAGGTAAAGCAGTCGAGGAGCCATCGGATAGGCCATCGACCGCGCGAGACAACAAGATGCTGTAGCAAGCACGAGCCGGACAGGTGAACGGGTACAACGCGTGCGGGCTGTCGAGCCCGGCTCACCGGTCTGCCTGAACACCGGGTTTTACTTGCCAGAGCATGTAGTTCGCTGGTACGAACGCGGGCTGTAGTCCGGTTCCCGAGGGCCTATTTGCGCCGTTCGAAAAAAAATTTGAGCCGGCGTGACAGTATTTCGGTAGAAGCTGTGCCTTTATACATGAAAGCCAAACAGAGTACCTCCTACTCTGCACTTCTTACATCTTGCACTTCTAGCCTCCGAGGATGCGCTGACGCGTGGTGGTTTCAGCAGCATTCTTCTTTTCTGCCTCCTTGCAGCAATTAAAAGGCCAGCGTCTACTGCCTCGTGACGCTGGCCTTTTTTGCGTTAGTTCCTCCTTGGCCGTCTCTCTCTGACGGATCGACGAATGGCGCCAGGCAACGAATGAGGTCAGTCAGCGGATGGCGGTGGAGAACCGAAGTGTCACCTCACGCAGCACGCCGTCTTGGACGGCGACCTCCTCGCGAACCTCAGAGATGATTTCTGCCGGCGCGTCCGTCGTAGCAACAAGGACGTAGCTACCAGGCGCAAGCGCCACATTGAACGTGCCATCGCTGCCCGTCACGAACTCGCGAACCAGCCGGCTCTCGCCATCCAGAACGCGAACCACGGCCTCGACCGGCTCTTCCGTCACGCAGCCGGCATCTCCAATTTCGTTCGGATCAGGGATGATACCGCATGTGGTGGCAAGAACAGCCTGAACAGCAACCCCTGTGTTGGCTGCCAGTGACGACCCTCTGGAGAAGGTGTCACAGCCCATCAGCGCACATCCGAACAAGAAGACCCACAGCGTTTTCATCGGCATCTCCATGTATCAAACAGGGAGTGCCCGAGAAGACACTCCCTGCCGGCACTCCAATGAATGCCCTTGTCTGTCTTTACGTCAACGGTTCTTATTTGGCCAAGGTCAGCTTGCGGGTGGCTTGGAATTCTGCGCCCTTGACGTGCAGAAGATACGTCCCGCTCGCCAAACTAGCTCCGTCGATGCGCAGTGTGTGGCTCTGCTGGCCGCTGAGCGTGCCGGCGAACACCGAGCGGACGAGCCGGCCCTGGGTGTCGTAGAGCTTCGCCGTCACGGCCTGGGTCGTTGCCATCGTCAGCGACATCGTGGCCGACGGGTTGAACGGGTTCGGGTACGCCTCGGAGAGCTGGTAGGTGTCCGGGATCGTAACCGTGGCCTCGACTTCTGGACTGTACTCGAACGCTCCATCAAAATCGACTTGGCGCAGGCGGAACGTGTAGCGGCCAGCTCCAGGATCGGCGACTGTGTAGGCATACAGGCGCGACTCGTCCGTCGTGCCAGCCCCTTCGACGAAGTCGATTTCTTGGAAGGCGCAGTTCTCACCGACGCACGCTTCGCTGCGCATCTCGACGGCAAAGCCGGCGTTGCTCGTCTCCGTTGCGGTAACCCACTCGAGGACGACGTCGCTGCCCTGCACGCGGGCCTCAAACGAAGCCAACTCCACAGGCAGTGGCGAAGAAATGCTCGCCGAAGACATGCTCCGGCCGTGCGTGAAGGCAAAGACCTGGAAGCTCGACTGCTGCTGCTTCCCGTTTGCGCCCGTGGTTGCCGTGCGGATCGAGAGCTTCTCGACCGGCGTGTTGGCAAAACCGGTGTTCTCGACCGCAAAGCTGGCCCCACCGTTTTCAGTCACCAGAATGCCGAGGTCCGTCCCGACGATCACCACGTCGCTGTCGGCTGGGCTGACGGCTACGGTATGGAACGGAATATCCGGCAGGCCAGAGCCAAAGGCCGACCAACTGGCCCCACCGTCCGTCGATTGCCACAGGTGCGTTGCGCCGAAGGTCGAGACCGTTGCGTAGGCTGTGTTGGCATCTTGCGGGTCGAAGGCAATCGAAGACACGAAGCCGCCCATGTTGGCTACATCCGTCCACGTCGATGAGCTGTTCGCCGTTGTCGCTGAGGTGTTGCGGTAGATGTTGCCGACCTCATCGCCAGCGAGCACGAGGTCGCTGTTGCCCGGTGCCACGGCCCACGCCGCAATCGAGTTGCCGCTGCCACCCGTCAAGTTCGTTGGAGAAGCTTGCGTCCAGGTGCCGGCCTGGTTGTCGGTGCGCCAGAGGGTATACCCGCCCGTCCACAGAATCTGTGGGTTGTTCGGGTCCATGATGAAGGGGTTGATGAACTGGAAGTTGCCGGAGCCTTCCGTGATCCCCGTGGTGGATGGTGAGAAATTGGCTCCACCGTCGATAGACTTCCTGATCGACAGGTTCGTCGTCTCAGCGAAGAGCACGTCCGTGTTGGTCGGGTCGACGGCCACGTAGCCGCCGTCACCGCCGTTGATCTCGCTCCAGGCGTTGCTTCCACCGCCATCCGTTCCACGGATCGTCCCGTTGTCCTGCGTACCACCGAAGTAGGTTGCGCCATCCGGGTAGTGGATGCCGTCATAGAACTGCGTCACGCCGTAATCGGTGTTGAGGTCCGTCCAGTTGAAGGTCGTGCCGTTCGCGCCGCAGATGTTGGTCAGTGCCGTGACGCCCGCCCCGGAGGTCGCTGCATTGGTGCGGTACACGCCACCATCGTTGACGGCGTACATTGTCTGGTTCGATGTGCCGTTGTAGTCTGGGTGGAAGATGAAGTTGTGGTTGTCGGCATGCACGTTCTGCGATCCGCTCGTCCACCAATGTGAGGCCAAGGCCCAATCTTCTCCTGCATTCGTGGAGACGTAGTTGTCGATGCCGGCTACCCAGACCCGGTCCGCGTTGACCGGGTCGACGGCGATGGCGATGTCATACCAGCCCTGGTTGATGAACTGATTAGACGATCCAAAGCTGCAGTCAGCCAGGTAGGCAAACACCGTGTTCGAGAGCAGCGTCGTGTTCAGCTTCGTGCCGTCTGTGTTGCTGACCTGGTTCGTCCACGTTGCGCCACCATCGGTGGAGCGCCAAACGCCGAGCAAGCCGTTGTTGTAGCTGCCAGATCCTGTGCTGGCTGCCACGGCGTACATAATGCTTTGATCGGAAGGCGCAATGGCTACTTCCGTACGACCCTGATTCGTTTCGCTCAGTACCGTCGTCCACGTTGCGCCGGCGTCGGTCGAGCGTGCCAAGAGGCCGGACGAAAACGTGCCGCAGCCAACCAGCAAGTTGTCCGTCGCGAGATCCGTCCGAATCTTGAGGTCCAAGCAGCGGCTGTTCGAGCCAGACGGGTTGTAGACCCGTGACCACGTCGCGCCGGCATCAGTCGACTTGTGAACGCCCGTCCGGGTAGCCGCATAGACGACATCGGAGTCATTCGGGCTGATCACGAGGTCCATCACGTAGTGGAAGTCCGAGTCGTTGTTGGTCGACGCCAGCTGCGTCCACGTCGTGCCTCCATCGGTCGTTTTCAGGATGCCATTGCCGCGCACGGCGTCTGCGTTGAAGGCCCCCTCGCCGGTCCCGGCGTAGATCGTGTTGCTATCGTTCGGATCCATCACCATCGAAACGACGGCCAAGTTGGCGGCGAGATCGGAAGTCGGCGTCCAGCTCGCGCCGGCGTTGGTTGACTTGAAGATGCCGCCCGCAACGCCGGCTGCGTACATCGTCGCTGGCGTGCCCGGATCAATGAGCATCGCGCGCGTCCGCCCGCCGATGTTGCCCGGGCCCTTTCCGCCCCAGACGTAGGTACTGCGCCGACGCTCGGTCGACGTGAGCCGGCGGCCGGCGATGAGCGAGTAGCGATCCATCGCGTCGAGTTGCCGCTTGGCCGCTTCGTACTTTTCGAGCGGGAGCGGGCCACCGCCGGCGACGCGTTGCTCGGCGTAAAACTGCTGCGCTTCAGCCGGCTGGTCGTGGGGCGACTTCGGCCCTTTCTTCAGCTTCGCCTCGAACCGAGCCAGGGTGGCCTCATCGAGCGGTTCGATCTCGGGGGTTGCCGGCGTAATGGTGTACACAAACAGACCGGCACAGGCCAGCATAGCAATGCCGGCGAGCGCTTTCGTAGCGTTCTTCATGGGGGATGCGGGTGTGGGTTTGCCTCCGGTTCACACCGGC
>JBCDHV010000219.1:0-6715 GCA_038749615.1 Bacteroidota bacterium | reverse complement strand
TCCAGACGGTCTCGAAGGGCTCACGGAGTTTCTTCGCCGGTTCGTTGGCCGCTTCCCAGAGTACGGGTACGACGTGAAGCGCATCCTCGTCGATGGCGATACGGTGATGTTTCACTCGCACGTGACCACGAAGGCGAGCCACCGAGGAGACGACACCAAGGGGTTCAACATCATCGATACCTGGCGCATCCAGGGCGGCACCATCGCCGATCATTGGGATGCCATCCAGCCGCTCGACGGGTTCATGCGCCTCTACGTGTGGCTCACCGGCGGGGCCATCCGAAATGCGAACGGCGTGTTTTAGTGGTTCCGCCTCGTGGTGTATCCTGCGGGCATGATCAGCCTAGCTCCACCAACTCTCGTCGTCCTCTGCGGCCTGCCTGGGGCGGGGAAGACGACGCATGCCCGCCGGCTGGAACGTGAACTGGACGCAGTCCGGTTTGGCCCAGACGAGTGGATGGAAGCACTCGGGATGGACCTGTACGACGAGGCCGGCCGCGAACGCATCGAGCGCTTGCAGTGGGATCAGGCGAAGCGGCTGTAGCAGATTGGGCAGTCGGTGCTGATCGAGTGGGGCAGTTGGGGCCGGGCCGAACGGGACGCGCTGCGCGAAGAGACCGACCGCCTCGGGGCACGCACCGAATTGCACGTCGTGACGGCACCGCTGCTTGTGCTGCTCGAACGGGTACAGCGCAGAGGGCGGGAGACGCCGCCGATCACCCTGGCTGATCTGAAAGAATGTGCCGGCCTGTTCGAAACCCCGACAGCCGGCGAGATGGAACTCTACGACGCTGCTCACGTGATCGGAGCGCAGTAAGCCCGGCATCGACACCGAACTGTGAACGCCGAACCGTGAACGCCGAACTTCTCGCTCTCTACGACGCCGATTACAGCGATCACGGCCGTGGTCTCAGGCACGGCACACCTGAGTACGACGCCATGCGCGCCCGCGACCGGCAGCGCCGGCAACGGGTCGCCGAGATCATGGCCGAGGGCCAGAGCACCGCGCCGGAGGATTACTACCGCGCCGGCTGGATCTTCAACCACGGCGATACGCCCGAGGACGCCTGGCAAGGGCACGCGTTTGCGAAGGAGGCGGCGCTTCTTGGTTACCGTCCGGCCCGGTGGCTCGCCGCGGCGGCGTACGACCGCTGGCTGATGTACCAGGGCAAGCCGCAGAAGTACGGCACGCAGTTCGCCATCGACGGCGTACGCCACCGGCTCTGGGACGTGCAGCCCGAAACGACAGACGCCGAACGCGCCGAGTGGGACGTGCCCCCGTTGGCTGAGCAACTGCGCCGGGCAGAGGAGCTGACGCGCCGCCACCCGCCAGGCCCGATTGGGGAAGGCGCGCCGAAGTGGTTGACCGATGCCATCGAACGGTGGCGCGCTGAGGACGCTTGAGTGGTACGCGGGACAGCCGGCTTCCTTGCACAACGACCAGATTCCGCCGCGGACGACGCGTTACTCGGTAAGCACGGAGGCCTATGAGAACAAAAACGAGCAAGTCGGCGGATTTCTCGACGTACCTCAGCAAGGTGACGTTCGATGGAAGCCGGCTCATCATACAGGGAAGAAAACGGCTCACGAGCATTCTGCTGTTCGCCTTTCTTCTCGCCTGTATCTGGTGCCTGACACTAGAGTTTCCCCTACTGGTCAAGGCCGGCATTGTGCTAGCCATCGTGATCGTGGCGTACGGCGTAGTGGACGTTGGCCTGTCGAAAAGCCTGCTCATCTACGATGTCCGAAAGAAGCGCGTCGATGTAGAGCGACGGTCGCTGCGCAAGCAGTTTCGGTACTACGGCCCCGCCAACCACTTTTTGAACGTCAGGAAAGTCGTTTCACCGGGGTCGGACGGTTTTGATACGGACTACACTGTACAACTGGTGTTCGACGATGGACAGGTGAGGATTCCGTACCCGCTCGTCAACGTGACGCTTTCCGAGGCCGCAGCGGAGAAAAAGGTAGCCGAGTGGCAGGCGCAACTCGAACTCGGGTAGGACGGTGAGTGCGTTCGGGAGTCTCCTGTTCCGTAGCTTCCACGCCTCCATCCTCCGACCGCTCCTCTGTTGCCGTTTCCTGATCACGAACGAGATGCATTGCTCGCGTTGAAAGGCGTTGGCCCGACGGTCGTGTTGCGGCTAGAGCAGCTTGGCTTTTCGTCGCTTGCCGAGCTTCGGGGTGTCGATCCGGTTCAGCTCACCCACGAGGCCTCAGCCATGCTCGGCGCGACGTGCTGGCGAAACTCACCACAGGCCCGAGCGGCGATGCGTGCCGTCGCTGGTTTGGCTGAGGACTACGAAGCGCCGGCTCACTGATTCACGACATGGGCGAAACCATTCATCCTGAGGTCCGCGTAGGCCACGTTCATCTCAAAGTCGCCGACATCGAGCGTGCGCTGAGTTTCTACCGGGACGTGCTCGGGTTCGAGGTGATGGTGCGGATGGGCGAAGACGCCGCGTTTCTCAGTGCCGGCGGCTATCATCACCACATCGGCCTCAACACGTGGCGTAGCAAAGGCGGCACGCCACCACCGCCAGGGAGCACGGGGCTCTACCACGTCGCCTTTCTCTACCCGACGCGGCGCGAACTGGCGGCAGCCGTCCAGCGCGTGCTCGATGCCGGCATTCGCCTGACCGGGGCCTCAGACCACGGGGTGAGTGAAGCCTTGTACCTGCGCGACCCGGACGACAACGGCGTCGAGCTCTACTGCGACCGGCCGCCCTCCGCATGGCCCCGCAACGAGGACGGCTCGCTGGTCCTGCACACGCGCCCGCTTGATCTCGATAATCTGATGTCCACGTTAGACGCTTAAACCATGTCAGTCGAAGCCCCGAAGTCGGAATCCTCTCCAGCTACCAAACGGCGCGTACGGATTACTTCCATCGATGTGATGCGCGGGCTCGTCATCGTGCTGATGATGGTCGATCACGTGCGAGAGCGCTTTTTCTACCACGTGTCGATTGGGGATCCGGTGAACCTAGAAGTGGCCAGCACGAGCCTCTTCTTCACGCGCTTGACCTCCCATCTCTGTGCGCCCGTCTTCGTGCTCTTGGCCGGCCTGGGCGCGTGGCTGTACGCGAATCCCAAGCCGGGCGTGACCCGCTCGCCCAGTTATTTCTTGTTCACGCGTGGCCTGTTTTTGATCGTGCTCGAAGTGGTCCTGATCAACCAGTCCTGGTTCTGGGGCTTTCCCCCCGAGGCGCTTTACTTGCAAGTCATCTGGGTCATCGGGCTGAGCATGATCGCGCTGTCGGCGTTCGTCTATCTGCCGCATTGGGCCATCGCCACCATCGGTCTCCTGATCGTGTTCGGCCATAACGCGTTGGACCCAATCGACTTCGAGCAAGGCGAGTTCGGCTACACGCTGTGGACCATCCTGCACGACCGTGGGGTCCTGTTCTCCACCGATACTTTCTTAGTCTGGATCTCCTACCCGGCGCTGCCGTGGATCGGCGTGATCCTGTGCGGCTACGCGCTGGGGCCGCTGTACGCGAAGGATGTCGAGCCAAACGTGCGGACGAAGCGGCTCGTTCAGATCGGAGGGGCCTGCCTCGCCGTGCTGGCGATCCTGAGAGGCTTCAACGTGTACGGCGAGCCTGTGCCGTGGACGGTGGGCGCGACGCCAATCGATACGCTGATGTCGATGCTGAACTACACCAAGTATCCACCGTCGCTGGCATTCTTGCTGCTGTCGCTGGGTGTGGCCCTGCTGCTGATGGCCTGGCTAGACACGAAGGACAATCCCGCCACGCGCATCCTCCAGACCTTTGGCCGGGCACCGATGTTCGTGTACGCGCTCCACTTGTACGTCCTGCTGGTCTGTTACAATCTGGTGCTCGTCACCATCGGCCCCAACGCCGGCGATTTGTACCACATCGACCACGTGTGGCAAATCTGGGCGCTGACCGTCGTGCTCGCAGCTGCCCTCTACCTCCCGACACGCGCGTTCGGACAGTTCAAACGCACGACTGACAAGACGTGGGTCCGCTACTTCTGAGCGCGGGCTCCCACGCGTGGTCGATAAACTGAAGATGGATACCGAAAGACCGCGCGTTCACATTCACCAGATCCAGGATTCAGATTCTGCCCAGGTAGAAGCCGCGTTTGCTGAAATCGGGAGGACAAAACCGGCGAAGCAATACGAACGCCACTTGGAAGAACGGGCGTCGGGCTGCCGGCACGTCGTCGTTGCCACAGCCTCGTGCTCCACTTCACGAAACCGCTTTGGTGAGCCGGGCCGACGGTCCTGGCTCTCAGCCGGCTTCCACTGAGAAACACGCATGATCGAGCGCATTTTTGGCCTCTCCAGCGATATCCGCTACGTGGCGGTCTACCGGGAAGGGCATCTCGAATCGAAGGAAAAGGCGGGACACGCCGGCGCGAGCAGTTCGGAAAGCGACCGGTACGAGGAACTGCTCGTCAACCCCACACTGCTCACCCTGGCCTCGCAGCGGGGAAACATCGACTGCGGAGGGCTCGATTACCTCCTCGTGCGCTATGGCAATTTCTTCCAGTTCGTTCTGCCGATGCCGTGGGGGCACGTCTCCGTCTGCATCGAGGCCGGCGCAGATCCTGTGCAGATCGGCCAACACGTCAGGGCCTTGCTGCAAGACATGCCGTGAGGCGTACCCTGTGAGGCATACCCTTTGAGAACGCGCCGAGGCGTTTGGGTTGTGCGGTAGAGTGCAGGTGGCCGTGCCGGCAAAGAACGAGGAGCGTCGCTATGTTGCCGCCGACCACGATGTCTTGATCCTAGTTGCGAGGCCCCGTTTTATGCTTGCTCGACTCTGGCACGGGAGGACGCCGGCTGACAAGGCGGACGCCTACCTAGCCTTTCTGCGTGCCCGCGCCATCCCCGATTACTCCAGCGTCGACGGGTGCCTGGGTGTCTACATCCTGCACCGGATCGACGGCGACGTGGCGCATTTTCAGACGCTCACCTTCTGGACCGGGGAGGATAAGGTCCGGGCGTTTGCCGGCGACGACGTGCTCCGAGCGAAGTACTATCCGGAAGACGACGACTTCCTGCTCGAAAAGGAGCCCGAGGTTCGGCACTTCGACGCGGTCGAAGGGCTTCCCATGGGCAGCCGCGTTTAGTCTCGCGTTTGTCTGGATCATCCCTGCAAATCTACTCAACGGTGTCACATCTCTACCGCTACGTTGCATTCTCGGCTGATCCGGCTGGGGGAAACCCTGCCGGTGTTTGGATAGGGCATGCCCTGCCGTCGGATGCAGAGATGCAGCGAGTAGCCGCCGAGGTTGGCTATTCCGAGACGGCCTTCGTGGCCCCCGAAGCCGGACCCGGCCGAACCGTACGCTACTTCAGCCCAGAGGTCGAGGTGCCCTTCTGCGGCCACGCCACCATCGCCACGGGCGCGGCGCTGGGAGCGGCTAGCGGAGCGGGCACGTACCGCCTCTCCACGGCCGCCGGCTCGGTACCGGTGACGGTCCGCTCGGCAGGTGCGCACTGGGAGGCGTCCCTCACATCCGTCGAGCCGGCGTTCAACTTAGCCTCCGCCCGGTTGGTGTCCGAAGTCCTGTCCGCGCTCCACTGGAACGCCGATGACCTCGACGATTCAATCCCGCCGGCTCTAGCGTATGCCGGCGCGTGGCACCTCGTGTTGGCCGCCGCCACACGCGAGCGTTTAGACGCGTTGGCATACGATTTCGACGCACTGGCCACCCTGATGCGCCGTGAAGGCTTTGTCACGGCGCAACTCGTCTGGCGGGAGCGAGCCGGTTTGTTTCATTCGCGCAATCCCTTTCCGGTAGGCGGTGTCGTGGAAGATCCCGCGACCGGAGCTGCTGCCGCGGCACTCGGCGGATACCTCCGTGAGGCGGGTCTGATGCCGGCTCCGTTCGAGTTGACGATTCGGCAGGGCGAAGCCATGGGCCGCCCGAGTGTGCTCGCCGTGAATGTGCCGGCGGCCGGCGGAATCACAGTTACCGGCGCGGCTGTGCCCCTTTGACGTGCTTGGCTCCCACGCAGGGGAGTGCCGAGCCATGTGTTCATCGTAACCGATCCCTCAACCCCGTGAAGATCAACCTGTCCGACAAGTTCGAAGCGCTCTCCGAGTACTGGCAGCCTTACATCATCGCCGAGCTCAATGGCCAGCATGTCAAAGCGGTCCGGGTCAAGGGCGAGTTCGTCTGGCACAAGCACGACACGATCGATGAGCTGTTTTGGGTCACGAGTGGCCGGCTCCGCATCGAGTTTCGCGATCACACGGTCGAGTTAGGCCCAGGCGAAATGCTGGTGGTCCCCAGGGGCGTCGAGCACCGCCCGGTTGCCGATGAGGAGGTCGAGTTGGTGCTGTTCGAGCCGGCGGGTGTGATCAACACCGGCGACGCCCCCACATCCGAGTTAACCGCCCGCCCGGATGCCCGGTTGTAAACGTTTTCCGTTCGCTCAACCCTAGCTTTCTACGATGCGCTTCATCTTTTTCCTCTCGATTCTGTTTTCTGCCGGCGTGCAGGCCCAGCCCGTCGATGGTGCGCAGGTGATTACGAAGCGGGTGTTCAATCTGGCTCCGTCGGCGGAGGAGGGCGCGGCCCCTGTCGGAGCGCTGCAGCGGACGGAATATGAAACGTATGGGCCGGATGGCCGCCGGCTGCGCGTGGAATGGCGGGCTCCGGGTGGCGCGGTGTCGCTCGCCTTCATGGAACTCTACGGCGACACCGACCGGCCGTTTGGGGCTGTGTATTTCGAGGG
>JBCDHV010000218.1:0-6719 GCA_038749615.1 Bacteroidota bacterium | reverse complement strand
GTGCCGGTCGTAACAAATCGCCACGCCGATGCGGCCGGCAGCCGTTTCGTAGACCGGCGCGCCGGTGTCCCCGGGCGTGTAGTACGACTGCTCGTGGAAGCCCTCGTAGTCGCAGATGTGAACCATGCGCGTTTTGCCGAGGAGCGTGCCGTCGGCATCGATCACGGGCGAGGTGTCGTACGCGTGGTCGCCAGCACGCTCGTACAGGTTGATGATCACGGCCGTGTTGAGCCGGCGGGCAGCCTCCTGAAACGCCTCCGTGACAAGGCCCGGAATCGGCTCGGCGAGGTCGAGATAGTTCGGGCCGGCCGGCTTGTGCGGGTAGAACGGCGTGAACGCCAGCTCGGCAAAGGCGACGAGGTCGGCACCGGCCGCGGCTGCCGTCTCGAACGCATCGAGCCCCCGCTGCAGGTTGCCGGCGAGGTCATCGGTAGCGTGTTGTTGAACGAGAGCGAGACGCATGGTGCAGGTATGATTTATGAATCGGGATGTATGATTTACACAGCTTGAAACGGAAGCATCCATTCTTCCAGAGCGACGCATGCGCTGTCCGATTACGCAAGCTGCCCATGTTCTTGAAGAGTCAATCATAAATCATAATTCCCAAATCATACTTCGAAAAGATCCCGATCTTTTCCGGCACTCCGTCTCGAAATAGGCCGTCCACGTTGAGCAGTCCTCCACCGGCTCAGCGCCTCCCCGCCGCCCTACGTCCAACGCCTCCATCACATGTCTCTGCGTCTGCTCGTGGCGTCAGCCACGTTGATTGGTATGCTCTGGCCAGTCGGCACGTCGGTCGACGTCTACCGGCTCATGGAAGCCGAGCGCGACGAGTTTGCGACGTACCTCGACACCATTGAGCGCCGGCTGGCTCGTGTGCCCGAACTCTCGCGTGAGGAGAAGTTGTTGCTGCGCCGGTCGTTCAATCAGGATCACCTGCACTTTGCCCGTGCGTACGGTGGGACTCCGGAGAAAAAACGAGCGAACCTCCTGGACGCCGCGCTCGACCAAGGTTACGAGGCGCTTCCGAACGAGACACCGTACTACGTCCGCACCCGTGCCGGCAACTCGATCCCGTACCTCACGCCAGACGCCACGGCAGCGCTCGATTCCATCGGCGTGCACTTCCAGCGCCGGCTCGCCACGCGAGGCCTGCCGGCCTTCAAGTTCGCGGTGACCTCCGTGTTGCGCTCCTCCGAGGACCAGCGCCGGCTCCGCAGGCGCAACCGAAACGCCGCCAAGGGCCGGTCGAGCCACGAGTTTGGTACCACGTTCGACCTCTCGCAGCGCCGCTACGTCTACGCCGGCTTCGATGCCTCCGCCATGCCTATCAGCGACGAGTTGCCGGCCTGGGCCCAGACTCGGCTTCGCCGCTCATTCGAACGCCAGGCCAACCGCCGCTTTCAGGATGCCGCCTCCCGGTATCGCACGCACATCAAGGCGCTCCTCGGCCGCACCCTGATCGACCTGGAAGACCGGGGTATTCTCATCACCCTCTACGAGTACGGCCAGCCGGTTTTTCACACCACGGTCTCCCGCCGGCTCGTCTTCCCAGAGCGCCGCGATCTGGAGAGCATCGAGGCGCTGGAACTAAGAGGTATGGTGGAGTAGGCTGCCGGGGCGCTTACCGAGACGGCACGGCCTTGTATTCCTGCCGCGCAACCTCTCGGACAACCGAGATCGCTTCTTCTGCTGTGCGCTCGATGGCATAGCCGGCACTGAGCAGAGACACGATGTATGTGTTTAGTGAGACGCCTTGAGCAGCAGCTTGCTTGGCAAGTAGAGCGTGCAGGTCAACTGGCATCCGAAGCCTAGTCTGTCCACTATACGATGGGGCAGGCGTGGGAGGCGGTAGGGGGTCTCCATCCGCTTCGTAGTCCTCAATGAGCAGAGCAAGCACGGCTTCCGCGTTTGCGAGGGCCTCCTCACGTGTCTTGCCAAGTGCAGACATTTCTGGAAAGGCCGGACATTCGGCCACAAACTTTTCATCCAAGTTGCTCCAGTGGAGCGCAAGTCCATACGCATGCTTAGGCGTACGGGCGTCTGGGTTGGAGGACATGATCAGTTGGGTTCAATTTCGGGATAGTGCTCAAGTAGGAAGTCGATTTTTCGAATCAATTGGAGAACTTGGTACGCCTCGGCATCCTTTCCATGATGGGAAAACGTGCAGCGCGCCACCTCACGGGGCAAACGAAGCGAGGCATGCTTGTAGATCTTGTGCGAGCCGGCGCTCCTGCTGAACACATAGCCCCAACATTCAGCAAGCTGTTCGAGCTTTCTGGCCTTGAATGCCTTTGGATTAGTGCGAGCCTGCTTCAGAAGATCAGCACATCTAGGCATACACGGTCGTAAGGAAGGTTATACATCTAGCGGTACCGCATATGGTACCATATGGCCGTTGCCAAGTTTCCCTGCACGCTTGGACTGGAGGAAAGCGAGACCACAAAATGGCAGAACAGATAAGCCCCATTCGAGTCAATGGAATCTCACCCATAGAATTAAGTCACCACCAAACCGTGCTGGCCCGAGCACTCGTCGTTGCGCGTTAGCTATTCACCCAAGTATTACGTCGAATTGCCGGCCGGCCATCCGTTTCCGATGGCCAAGTTTCCGGCGTTGCATCGGCTGCTGATCGAGGAGGGGCTGTTGCTCGGCGAGGAGGTCGTGGAGCCGCGGGAGGCGGATTGGGGGGACTTGCTCCTCGTCCACACTGAGGCGTACCTGAACAAGCTGGCGACAGGGACGCAGAGCCGGCACGAGGAACGCCGGATGGGCCTGCCGTGGTCGCCGGCGTTGGTGGTGCGCTCGCGTGTGGCCGTGCAGGGGACGATCAATGCCGCGATGATGGCGCTTCAGGACGGTGTGGCGGCCAACTTGGCCGGTGGGACGCACCACGCTTGCCCCGATCACGGCGAGGGCTTCTGCGTGCTCAACGATGTGGCGGTCGCCATCCGCGTGCTCGAACGGTCGAAGTGGATTCGGCGCGTTCTGGTCATCGATCTCGACGTGCACCAGGGCAACGGGACGGCGCATGTGTTTGCCGGCGACGATGTGGCCTACACATTCTCGATGCACGGGGCGAAAAACTACCCGTTCCACAAACCGCCTTCGGACCTTGACATCGGCCTGCCTGATGGTACGGGCGACGAGGCGTACCTCGCGGCGCTCCGCACCCATCTCCCAGCCGTCATCGAAGCGGCACGGCCGGATCTAGTCTTCTACCTCGCCGGCATCGACGTGCTCGAAGGCGACCGCTACGGCCGGCTCTCGCTCACCCGGAACGGCCTCTTCGAGCGCGACCGCATGGTCATCGAGCACGTCACGAGTGCCGGCCTACCGCTCACGCTCCTCCTCTCCGGCGGCTATGCGCCCACGCCAGAAGCCACCGCCGATCTGCACGCGACCACGCACCGGGCGTTCGCTGCTACGCGCGGGTAACCGTGGCGCCGTGATCCATCCCGGCGAGATCTGGATATCGCAACGTTGAACTATTCCTGGCGTCGGACTAATGGCCCGACGCTACGGGACCGGGTCCGGTAGGCGGAGCGTAGTGGCGTCCCGGTCGCCGTGATGGATCACGGCGCTACGGGGTTGCGCGATTGTTCGCGATGCGGTAGCCTGTCCCTGTAACACCCTGCACTACCCAACCATCCACCACCCAACCACCTGCCTCATGCCGGTCAACTGGGCTCGCGTACAGGCGCTCTTCCGTGAGGCGCTGGATCTGGAATCGAACGACGAACGGCAGGCCTTTCTCGATGAGGCATGTGCTGGCGACGATGAGCTTCGCCGCGAAGTCGAGGCGCTGCTCGAAGCGGACTCGAGCGATTTTAGCTTGCTCGACGGCGCAGCCATCGACGCGGTGGGATTGGACGATTTGCTCTCGCAAGAAGGGCAGCAGGTCGGGCCGTATCGGTTGATCCGGGAGATTGGGCGAGGGGGGATGGGGGCCGTGTATTTGGCCGAACGGGCCGATGGGCAGTTCGAGCAGCAGGTTGCGCTCAAGCTCATCAAGCGGGGAATGGACTCCGATCAGATCCTGCGCCGGTTCGAGAGCGAACGGCAAATTCTGGCCCGGCTGCAGCACCCGAACATCGCCCGGCTGCTCGATGGCGGTCTCACAGACGACGGCCGGCCGTACTTCGCGATGGAGTTCGTCGACGGCCAGCCCATCGACGCATACTGCGATGCCAACCGGCTCCCCATCGACGACCGCCTCGCGCTGTTCGTGACGGTCTGTAAGGCGGTCCTCTACGCTCACGGGCAGCTGATCGTCCACCGCGATCTGAAGCCCGAGAACATCCTCATTGCCGAGGACGAGGACGGCCGGCCGCAAGTCAAACTGCTCGACTTCGGGATTGCAAAGCTGCTCGAAACGGATCAGCCCGGCCTCACGCGCACGGGCATGGCGGTCATGACGCCGGCTTACGCGAGCCCGGAGCAAGTGCGCGGACACGCAGTGTCGACCTCGACCGACATCTACTCGCTCGGTGTCGTGCTCTACGAACTACTCACCGGGGTCCGGCCGTACGAAATCGACTCGGCCAATCCGGCCGCCGCGGCCCAGGTGATCGATGCGACGGAGCCGGCCCGCCCGTCGACCGCCGTGAGTGAATCGGCCACGGCCGATGCGTCGCTCAGCCGAGGCACGCAGCCGGCGAGTCTGCGCCGCCGGCTCTCGGGCGATCTCGACGTGATCTGCCTGAAAACCCTCCGCAAAGAGCCCGAGCGCCGGTACGACTCGGTCGGGTCGCTGATGGACGACGTGCAGCGGCACCTCGATGGATTGCCGGTTACGGCACGGGCCGATACGGTCGGCTACCGGGTCCGCAAGTTCGTGGGCCGGCACCGCGCAGGGGTTGGGGCAGCCGCTGCTGCCTTCGTTTTGATCGCTGCGTTGGTGTCGTTTTACACGGTCCAGTTGCAGCAGGAGCGCGACCGTGCCCAGCAGGAGGCCGAGACGGCAGAGCAAGTCGTGAGCTTCATGCAAACGCTCTTCGAGAGCAATGAGCCTGGGCAGGCCATGGGGGACACGCTCACGGTGGTCGAGGTGATGAGCACCGGTGCCGAACGGTTGCAAACGGAGTTGACCGATCAGCCGGCGGTGCGGGCTCGCTTGATGGACGTCGTGGCCAGTGTCTACCGCAAGATGCGCCGGGCCGATGACGCCGAGCCGCTCTTGAGAACCGCTATTGCAGACTGGCGCTCACTCGGCCAGTCAGGTGAGATCGGGCTCGCGGCCAGTCTCAACCAGATGGGGTGGGCGTACGGGCAGCAGATGAAGCAGGACAGCGCCCTCGTAGCGTACGAAGAAGCAATCGAAATTCGCCGCCGGCGTCTCGGGCCGGACCATCCTGACGTAGCCGAACTGCTCAACAATACGGCGTTGATCTACCTCCAGACCGGCGACTATCCAAGGGCCGAGGAATTGCTCCGAGAAGCCCTTGCAGCAGAGGAGAACATGGAAGAGGTCGACCCGAAAGGCCGAGGCAGTAAGTTGTTCAATCTGGCCTACATACTGCACTACGATGGGCGGCAGGAGGCCGAGGCCACTTATCTGGAAAGCATCGATAATTTGATCGAAGGCTATGGACCAGATCATCCGAACGCCGTGTTTGCCCGGCAGGCCCTCTCCGATTTTTACGCAGACAACGGAGACCTCGAAAAGGCGGATTCGCTGCTCCAGATCGTGCTTGAGGAAGGCAGCCGGATCATGGGGAAAGAGTCGCTCGATTACGCCTTCACGCTGAGTGACCTGGGACGGATCCGCTCAGAGCAGGGCAAGACTCAGGAAGCTCAGGAACTGCATGAAGAGGCCATTCGGCTCATCAAACGGATATACGACGAACCGCACCCGAACGTGGCCTCTCTGATCGAATCGCTTGGTCTGCATTACTACAAGGCACAGGAGTATGCGAACGCCGTCGAGACGCTCAGCGAATCGCTGGCGATCCGGCGCGAGTTTTTCGACGAGGCGCATCCGGACGTGAGCAACAACATGGGCAATCTCGCGCTGGCGCTGAAGTACCTGGAGGAGTACGACCGCGCCGAGGCGATGTACCGCGAGGTGCTGGCGATGGATATCGAGCTGTATGGTGAAGAGCACCGAGAAATCGCCACGAGCCTCCACAACATCGCCAATATCCGCCTTGCCTTGGGCGACACACTGGACGGCCGCTCCCTGCACGAAGACGCACTTTCCATGCGCCGCCGCGTCTTCGAAAAACACCACAGCGACCTCGCCATCAGCCTCACCAGCCTCGGCCGGCTCCACGAAGCCCAGAACGACCTCGGCACGGCCGAACGCTACTTCGCCGAGGCCCTGGATGTCCGCCTCGCTCTAGCAGACGGCGACGCCACGGCCGCACGTGTCGTGTCTGCACAGGAAAACCTGGACCGCGTGCAGCAGAGGCAACTGTAGGGTGACTGACAGATAGATGGGGGGGAGCAAGTAGCTCTACGGCTCCGCGGGTGACCAGAGCCTGCCCAACAGCCCAACCACGAAACTATCACCCGACCCCTAGCGCCACCAAGCCGGCCACCATGGCGATCTTCATGGCGGCGCTGGAGGCCGCCGGCCGGGTGAGACGATGGGCGGCATAGGCCAGCGCGCCGGCTGAGAGGACGCCAAAGAGGAGGTAGAGGCCGTCCAGCCCGAAGACGAGATAGGGGAGGGGCACGCCGGCGAGCGTCAGGCCGAGCAAGATCAAGGCGAACTG
>JBCDHV010000217.1:0-6723 GCA_038749615.1 Bacteroidota bacterium | reverse complement strand
TACCCGTTCGAACAGGCGCCGGACGGCCGTGTCCTCGAGCGGCCCGGGGTTCGCCGCCATGACGTTTTGCAAGACGGCCTCTTCGCGAGCCGGCTGGTAGACGATCATCCCGATGTGCTTCTTGATGGCCCCAATCGCCACAGCACACTGCGCTCGCTCGTTCAACAAGTGAATCACCGCCCGGTCGATCGCGTCGATCCGGTCGCGCCACGGCACGAGGTCCTTCTCCGATGGTGTTTCGGGCACCGGGGGCGGGTCGGCCGCCACAACGGCGCGGACACGGTCAACGGATTCGACTAGCATGGTTTGGTTGGGTGGTTGGGTGGTTGGGTGGTTGGGTGGTTGGGTGGTTGGGTGGTTGGGTGGTTGACGGCGGATTACCACGCCTTGAATCCCGATACAACCCCGTAGCGTCGTGATCCATCACGACGGCCTCTGGATATTTACGATGTCGTAATAAAACCAGCGTCAGGGCAATACCGCCAAGGCTACAGCGCCAAGTTCGGAGCGGCAGCCAGGTCCAAGGGACTCGTCTGGCCCACTCGTAGCTTGAACCGGGCCGTCATGGCAATCATGGCTGCGTTGTCTGTGCTGAACGCAAGAGGTGGAATATACAGATTGAATCCGTCGGCTTCGGCGGCTTCTCGGGCTTCTCGTTTGAGCGCCGAATTGGCCGATACGCCACCGACAATCGCCACTTCTTTGATGCCGGTATCATGCACTGCTTTTCGGACGCGGTCCACCAGCACGTCCACGACAGCCTGCTGGAAGGCTGCGCATACATCGGCGAGATGATCGTTCAGAAATGCCCGCCGGTCCTCGTCGGTACCAAGCCGGTTGAGGTAGTACAGAACCGAGGTCTTGACGCCGCTGAACGAAAAGTCGAAGTCGCCGAGCTTCGTGCGCGGGAAGTCGTGGAACGCCGGATTGCCTTCCCGCGCGAGTCGGTCGATCACCGGTCCGCCGGGATAACCGAGATCGAGCATTTTCGCCACTTTGTCGAACGCCTCGCCGGCGGCATCGTCGCGCGTCCGGCCGAGGAGTTCGTGCTGGAAGCCCTCGCGCACGACGTTGAGCTGCGTATGCCCGCCTGAAACCGTCAGACACACGTACGGAAACGCCGGCACGGGTTCGCTCAGAAATACCGAGTACACGTGGCCTTCCAGGTGATTGACCCCTACGAGCGGGACATCCAACCCAACCGCCAGCGCCTTCCCGAAACTCAAGCCCACGAGCAACGAGCCGGCTAGGCCAGGCCCGTACGTCACCGCCACCGCGTCGACCTCCGACTTCTGGATACCGGCACGCCCCAACGCCTCCTGCACGACCGGCACGATCAGGCGCTGATGCGCACGCGACGCCAACTCCGGCACGACGCCCCCGAACTCGGCGTGCCCCAACTGCGAAGACACGACGTTTGCGGCAAGCCCGTCGTCGGTCAGCACCGCTGCGGCGGTATCGTCACAGGAGGATTCGATGGCGAGGATGTTCATTGTGGCTGTGTGGCAAGTGTGGCTATGTGGCAGGTGTGGCTGTGTGGCAGGTATTGGAGAATCGCTTAGCCATGACGAAGATCCGGCTGTGTGGCTGTAGATGCTTTCCACATCTGCCACCCTGCAACATCTGCCACATCACCCCCCATCCGCCGCACACCGAAACCCGACATCCGTCATGCGATCCTCTCGCAGGGCACCCATGCGCCAGAAGGTCTGGAGGAATTCCGGTGGGTCCATCCGGCCGCCGCCTCGGAAGATTCGGATGCCAGAGACTTCCAGATCAGACCATTCGGGCTCGCTCCCCGGCTCAGGGTAGAACTGGTAATAGGCTCCCACCCACTCGCGCACACCGCCGCTGAGATCGTGGAGCCCGAGAGCGTTCGGTTGCTTGCTCCCCACCGGAATCGCGCCATCGAAGACACCTCGGTCTTGCCCTCCGTACCAGGCGTACACAGCCAGCGAATCTTCCGAGTTGGTCCCTGACCAGCGGACCGCTTCCCCACCAGAACGGGCCGCGTATTCGTATTCGATCTCCGTCGGCAACCGCCAGCCATACGCCTCGCAAAACGCCTGCGCCTCGTCCCAATTCACCTGTGCCACCGCGCGCCGGCCTCGGCCCATACCCTCATCGTTGGGCACTGGCACGCCCGTTGCCCGCGCGTAGGCGTCGTACGCCTCGAACGTCACTTCGTAGGCCATCAGCCGGAAATCGCTGATGGTCCGCTCGTGCAACGGCAGCGCGTCCGTGTTCTCCTGATCGTGCACGTCGCCAACGAGGAAGGTTCCACCCTCAACCTCCACCATCTCAAGTGGCACAAACCCGTCCGGCAGCCGGCTCCCTGAACACCCCACCAGCAGGCATGAACCAAGTAAAACAACGAAGCGGAGCGACATGAGGGCCGGTTTGGGGTGCAAAACCGGGAAGACACGCCAGTCCGTGCCGGGTTGCTTGTCTTGTGTGGCCGTGTGGCAGATGTGGCTGTGTGGCAGATGCAGCGAATAAACCTTGCCACATCTGCAACCCTGCAACATCAGCCACAGCTAGCAACACGAGCGCCCCATCCACCCAGAGCCTAAATAATCGTATCGTTCGGGATCGAGGCGTTCTTGGGGATGATGACGATGCCGTCGCGGATATAGAAATTGTCGCCTTCGCCTTCGGTGACGCCGTGCTGGTTCTTGATCACGCACCGCTCCCCGATGCTCACGTTGCGGTCGATGATGGCGTTTTCGATGTAGCTCTCCGCGCCGATGCCGGGCTTTTCCGGGCCGTCGACTTCGCGTACCCGGTCTTCGGTCGAATGCCAGCGGAAGTGATCGGCGCCCATGATGATCGAGTTCTTGATCGTCGTGTTGGACCCCACGAAGCTGCGGATGCCGATGACCGAGTTCGAAATGTGGCTGCTCACCACAAGGCAGGCCTCCGCGATCAGCGAGTCCTGGACGTACGAGCTCTGCACTTTGGCCGGCGGTAGCACCCGAGCGTTTGTGTACACCGGGCGAATCGGGTTGTACATGTCGAATGGAGGATTCCGCTGCGCCAGCATCAGGTTGGCGTCGTAGAAGCTGCGGATCGTTCCGATGTCACTCCAGTACCCCTCGAACGGGTAGCTCACCACGCGCCGGTGGGCGATGGCGTTCGGGATGACCTGCTTGCCGAAGTCGGTATGCTCCGGGTGCTCGTCGAGGGACGACCCGAGGCAGCCTCGGTTGAAAATGTAGATCCCCATCGAGGCCAGATACACCCGGCCGGCCGCTTTCATCTCGGCAGAGACTTCGCTTTCGAGGCCCTCCAGCTCGTCTGCGCTCGGCTTCTCGTGGAACTCCTGGATCAGCCCATCCTTGTCGGTTTTCAGAATCCCGAAGCCGGTTGCATCCTCCGCCGTGACCGGGATCGTGGCAATCGTAATCTCGGCCTTGGCGTCTTTGTGCCGGTTGAACATCTGCCGGTAATCCATCTGGTAGAGCTGATCGCCCGACAAGATGAGCACGTGGGAGTGCCGGTGAGCCTTCAGATGCTGGAAACTCTGGCGCACGGCATCAGCCGTTCCTTGAAACCAGTCTTTCGAACTGGCGGTCTGCTCAGCCGCCAGAATCGTCACGAAGCCTCGCCCAAACCGGTCGAACCGATAGGCGCTGCTGATGTGGCGGTTCAGACTGGCCGAGTTGTACTGCGTGAGCACCATGATCCGATTGATATCGGAGTTCAGGCTGTTGGATACGGGAATGTCGATGAGGCGGTATTTGCCTGCGAGTGGGACAGCCGGCTTGGAGCGGTGGGCAGTCAGAGGAAACAGCCGGGTGCCAGCGCCGCCACCGAGGACGACGGAGATGATGTCGAGCATGTGGGAGGGAGGTGTCAGACATCGAGCCAGCGGAAGAGCGAGCCGGCGCGATCCGAAGGAAGAGTGGAGGGTGGGTCAGGTTCACGGGCAAGCCGGCCTGTTGTTTCGGCTCGAATATACGCAGCGGCAACGCCTCCCCGCAGAATTCTCCGCCGCAATCCGTTGCGTATCAGACCTTTGTGACGTTGATGTTGCGCCTGCCTGACCCTCTAGCCGCTCCATGCCCGGACCCGACGTGCCCAATCGTTTTTCCGATCGCCTCCGTACCGCCCAATCCCTCTCCGCCTCCCGGTTGTGTGTGGGGTTGGATCCGGTAGTCAGCCGGCTGCCGGCTCCGTTCCGCTCGATGCCCACCGTCGAAGGCGTGCGGCGTTTCTGCGAAGCCATCGTCGAGGCCACGGCGCACGCGGCATGTGCCTTCAAACCAAACCTAGCGTTCTTCGAAGCCCTCGGGCCGGCCGGCCTCGAAGCCCTCGCTCACGTCGTCGAGGCCATTCCAGAGGGCCGGCTCGTCATCGCGGACGCCAAACGCGGCGACATCGGCAACACGGCCCGTGCCTACGCCAAGGCGTACTTCGAGACGATGCAGTCCGACGCCGTAACCGTATCGGCCTACATGGGGCGGGACGCCGTCGATCCGTTCCTCGCGTACCCCAGCCGAGCCGCCTTCGTCCTGGTCCGCACGTCGAACCCAGGTGGCTCCGACTTCCAAGAACTGATCGTCGATGGCCGGCCGCTCTACCTACACGTCGCCGAGCAGAGCGCATCGTGGGGCGAGGCCGCTGCCGGCGAGGTCGGATTTGTGGTTGGCGCGACGCAACCCGAGGCCTTAGCCGAGATTCGCCGGCTCCACCCGCGCGTCCCGTTCCTGATCCCGGGCGTCGGTGCCCAAGGTGGCAGTGCCTCAGCCGTCATCGAAGCCGCTGCCACCAACGAAGGCCTTGTGCTCGTCAACAGCAGCCGCGGCATCCTGTACGCCTCCGCCGGCCCTGATTTCGCCGAAGCCGCCGCGCAGGAAGCAGAACGGTTGCGGCTTGCGTTGGGGTGAAGGGTGAAGGGTGAAGGGTGAAGGGTGAAGGGTGAAGGGTGAAGGGTGAAGGGTGAAGGGTGAAGGAAGGTGGTCGTTTTCTGGGGTGTGTCAAGTAAATTCAGAGCCGGCTGGATGGTTTTTGGCGCTCTAGACTAAGCGCTTCGTGAAGCATGGCAGATGTCCCCTTCACCCTGCTCCTTTCACCCTGTCCCCTTCGAACCGTGGCAGGTGTCTCCCTTTGCGCCGCGTTTCAGGTATCGCTGTCCCCGTCGTTGCCGTACCAAAACGCCCCCGGAAAATCTGCTGGTGCGGATTTCTTTTTGCCGCTCCAGGCGCTGATGTCGATGCGGTAAACAGCGGTGCGGTCTAGTTCATTATCGGTGATGGGGCGGTAGTGGACTCCAGGGCGGAGATGAGGCGCGTACTTGTCCATCAGGAGTTGCAACGCGTGCCGGCTCTCCGTGTGATCATCCAAAATGCGGCCGTTGCCGAAAACCACGACTCCCTCGTATTCGACGCTGAATTCCAGGGCCTCTTCTGCCGGCAAGAGCCGTCCCATCGAGAAGCACGAGAAACAGACGGGGGTGCCACCGGCTACGTTCGACGGCGTTCGGCCGGCACGGGCGGTGTGCAGATACACCGCGTGCGCGTCTGGATCGTAGACGAAGATGTTGGAGTTGACGAACGGTTGGCCGTCCCGGCTCGTAGCGAGGACGCCGTGCGGGGCCTTGCCGAGATAGGCGCGTACCCAATCGTCGTCCATGGAGCGGTCGCGCCGGCGGACCTGGTGGATTGGTTTGGTGGTTGGGCGGTTCGTGGCTGGACGGCTCATGGTTGGGCAAGTTAGACGGGTTGGCGCGGTTAGGCTTCTCGCGGCTCGATGACGACTTCGGAGCGGATGGAGTTAGCGATGAAGCACGCGTCGTGTGCGGCCTCGTGGAGAGCATCCGACTGCTCAGGCGTCGGTGGCGTGCCGGCGTACACGATCCGGGGCCGCAGCGTGACCCGGGTGATGGCCAGCCGGTGGTCGGCTCGGCGCTCCATCAGGCCTTCGGCTTCGTCTTCGTACGTATCCACGACGTAGCCGGCCTTCGCGGCAAGCGACAAAAACCACAGCATGTGGCAGCTTGACACGGTCGCCACGAACGCTTCCTCCGGATCGACAGCCGCCGGCTCCGAGAGCGGCACGGGCACCACCTGCGGTGACGCCGACGCAGGTACCTCCACGCCCCCGTCGAACGTCCAGCGATGCACCCGGCTGTAGCGGTTGTCGGAAAACGAAGCATTGCCCCGTTCCCAGTTGACTGTCGCGGTGTAGTGGTGAGGCATGTGGTCGGATGGTTGGGCGGTTGGGCGGGTCTTGGTTAATGTATATCGCGATTGGCCTACCTTTATCAGCCAATTCAACCTAGATTGATAGTCCAATAATGTCCAACTCGTTACCTACCACTTACCACACGAAGCACCCACTACGTGCTGAGCGAAGCCATGAAGACGCGCCAACTTGTTCGGGATCTGCGTGAGGCCGTGCTGTCTGGGCGGTTTCCTGCTGGGCATCGGCTGCCGGCTTCGCGCGCGTATGCAAAGGAGCTGGGCGTCGCTCGGGGGACGGTCCAGATGGCGTACGAGCAGCTGACCGATGAAGGCTATCTGGTAGCGCGCGTCGGGGCCGGGACGTTCGTTGCGGATTTGCCCCTTGCCGAACCCCGGATCGACCCGCCGGAGACGCCAGTTGCGCTCCCTGAGCGGCCCGAGCCGGCGTTTCGCGTCGATGTGGAGCCGGCGCTTCCGTTCATGCCGGGCCTCGCTCCTATCGATGCGCTACCACGAGACGAGTTGGCGCGCCTGGCCG
>JBCDHV010000216.1:0-6745 GCA_038749615.1 Bacteroidota bacterium | reverse complement strand
GGAACGCTGGCATTCACGAGAGCGTTTTTCGGCCCATGTCTCGTATTCCCCGCTTCGTTTGGGCAGTCATCGGCGTCGTTTTCGCGGTGCCGGCCGTGGCACAGGTGCCACAGTATCGCATCTCAGATGGTGAGGTGGAGCTGCCGTGGGTGTACCGCGTCGCGCCGTTAGACAGCCTCGATTCTGTGGTGTCAGACGTTCTCCGGCTGGAACGAGAGGCCGGCTACCTCCAGGCCCGAATCGATTCCATGGCGGTCGATTCCACCGACGCTCCGGAACGTGTACACATCGTGCTCAACCGGGGGGCGCGGACGGTGGTCTCCCGGCTCCGGCTCACGGGCACGACGCTCTTCGATCCACAGGAACTGGCGATCGAGTTCGACACCAAGCCTGGGCAGCCGCTGGTGCAGCGGGTTCTCGAAGGCGATCTCGACCGGCTCCTGCGCCGGTACGAGCGCGCTGGCCGGGTGCTCGCCAAGGCACAAATCGCTCGGATCGACATGGATTCGTTGGGGCTCGACGTACGGGTCCGCATCGATGAAGGGCAGGTGCTTGAACTGGCCGGCCTCGACCTCGTGGGGGGCCGGCGCACGTCCGAGGGCTATGCCGCACGGGTGGCGGGTTTGCAGCCCGGAAAACCGTTGCTCCGGTACGACCCGGACGAGATCCAGCGCCGGCTAGCCGAGACGGGCGTGTTTCGGAACGTCGAGTCGGTTGCGTTGGACTTGGACGAAGAGCGAAAAGCCATCGTTCGCATTGCCGTCGAGGAGGAGGCGCCGGGCACGTTCGACGTGGTGCTCGGCTACGTGCCGGACCCCCGGCCCGACCGTAGCGGCACGGTTGTCGGCAACGTGAACGTCGTGCTCAAACATGTCCTGGGTGCCGGCCGGAGTTTCGGCTTCTTGTTCAACCGGCTGCCCGGGCAAGTGACCAAGCTCGATGTCCAAGCCAGCGACCCCTACGTGCTGGGGTGGCCGGTCCGCATCTCGGGTTCATTCAACGGCCTGCAACAAGACTCCACGTTCAACTCGCGCCGGTTTGGTCTGGAAGCCGGCGTCCGCGTGTTCGATCACCTCGAAACGTTCGTCTCTTTGAGCCAGGAGCAGACCGAGCCCGTGGCCGAGCAAGGAAGCCGCGTGCCACCGTCGGACGCGTTCTTTGCCGGCGTCGGGTTTGCGTATCGGCGCTTGGATCAGCTGGTGAATCCGCGCCGAGGCGGGACGTTGATCTCTCGTCTCGAAGAAGGCCGCAAGCAACGCCGCGTCGAGCGTGACGGTGAACTCATCGAAGAACTCGTCCGGCAGCAGCGGTTGAGCGTGTTGGGCCGGCTCTATGTGCCGGTGCGCCGCCGGCACGTCGCGGTGTTGGGCGTCGATGGCTACGTGCTTCAAAGCGGTGCATACGACGAGAGCGATCTGTTTCGCCTGGGTGGGGCAACGTCGCTGCGGGGGTACGTCGAAGAGCAATTCCTCGGCAACGTCGCCGGCCGCGTGATCGGCGAGTGGCGCTACATCCTTGACCGGACGAGCTACCTGTTCGCATTCACCGACATTGGCTATCTGCGCCGGCCGTCGACCGATCTCAGCGGCATCACCCCAACCATCGTGCAGCGAGAGGTCTTGCCAGGCTATGGCATCGGCATGCAATTCGGAACCGGGGCCGGCCTCTTCACCCTCAGTCTCGCCTTCAACCCAGACGAAGGCCTGGGAAGCAAGGTCCACGCCGGCCTCTCGCTTGGGCTTTAAGGGGTGTTTAGTGTTTAGATCTCAAGGAGACAGAGCTGCATGACTTGCACCGTTGACGAAGTCTCCAGGATCAGGGGTTTTCTCATATGGTTTCCCAACCGTCCAAACACTAAACACTGAAAACCAAACACCAACCATATGACCACCCAACACTTCGTTTCTCCAGAAGGCATCGACGGCGATGAGGTTCGGTTCGATCCCGACGAGGCGCGCCATTTGTTCAAAGTGCTGCGTTGCCGGCCCAGCGATGAGGTGGAGGTCATCGACGGCGAGGGCGGATGGTACCGCGTCCGGCTCGATGTGGTGGAACGGCGGGGTGCGTCCGGCACGGTGCTCGAACGCCGGCGGGACGTGGGCGAGCCTCGGGCGGCGTGTACCATCGCTGTCGGGACGTTGAAGAGTGCGGACCGGTTCGAAACGTTCGTCGAGAAAGCCGTCGAACTCGGGGTGACGCAGATCCTACCGATCACGACGGCACGCACGCAGATCACCCGGCTGCGCCTCGACCGGCTGCGGAAGATCATGATTGCAGCGCTCAAGCAATCGCGGCGCAGCCGGCTTCCGCTCTTGACCACGGTGCGCACCTTCGAGCACGTTGTGGCTGGCATGCCCGACAACGCGTTGTGCATCATGGCTCACGAAGCCGGCCCGGGCCGCGCCAGCTTCGCCGACCTCGTCCGGTCCCGTCCGGCTGGGCAGCCCATCGTGATTCTGATCGGCCCCGAAGGCGGGTTCACGGACAGCGAAGTACAAGCCGCCGTCGATAACGGATGGCAGCTCGCTTCGCTCGGTCCGCGCCGGCTCCGGGCGGAAACGGCCGCTATAGCTGCGGTCGCCGGCGTCATGCTCCATGCTGGCCGGAGCCGTCCGGAGGTTCTACCGCCTTTTCAGGGATAGAAGCTGTTTTGAATGCGCGATTTTGGGCTGTGCCCAACGAACTTTTGCTCGCTCCAAACAGAACCTCAAAACAGCTTGTTGGCCCTATCTCTAAAGGATACAATAGGGTAGGAGAAGTAGACTTTACGGGGCAAGTCAGGTTCATATCCTAGGAGTTGAATCATCCTGAACATGCTCCGAACCCCATGCGCTACGTTCTCCTGCTGCTGGCTCTGCCGCTGATGGCCTCCGCCCAGCAACCCCAACAGCCTCCTCCTTGTGCATCCGAGCCGTACCGCCACTTCGATTTCTGGCTCGGCGAATGGGAGGTTCGGAGTACCGCCGACTCCACCTTGGCCGGCACCAACAGCATTCAAGCGATCGAAAACGGATGTGGCGTGCGCGAAGTCTGGAACTCCACTGGAGGTGGGTCGGGCCAGAGCTTGAATTACTACGATCCGGTGGCTGAGGAATGGCGGCAGCGCTGGGTGTCGGGGTGCTGCGTGATCGAGATTGCCGGCGGGTGGGACGGTGAGACGATGACGCTCGTTGGGACGGTCGATTACCGGAATGGGACGTCGTTTCCGTTTCGGGGTATCTGGACGCCCCTGGAGACAGGCCAGGTTCGCCAACTGTTCGAGCAGTCTGCAGACGATGGCGAGACCTGGCAAGTCTGGTTCGACGGCCTGTACACACGGGCGGAGTGAACGGTGAGAGGAGGGACCACAGAGCGGATCAGGATCTGCCGCTGCCTGTGCTGATCGTGCGAAAACGGTGGACGGTTTGGACTTGCGCCGCCGTGGGGGCGATTTTGTAAGCCCAAGACGCTTCTTGGCTTTCACCTAGGCCGGCCCCACCAACTGTAGCCGGCTTCCCTGACGCTCCCCACTCGCCATCCGCCACGATGTCTGCCCTGCTACGTTCTATCGCTAGCCGTGCTTGGCTAGCCCTGTTGCTCGCCGCACCGCTTGCTCTCGCCCAGACCCCGCTCACGCCCGAGGACGTCGCGAGGATTCAGACGGTCCGGGAGGCCGTGATCTCGCCTGACGGCTCTACCATCGCGTACACACTGGCCGTACCCCGCCAACTTCCAGACGACCCGGATGGTTCAGCCTACACCGAACTCCACCTCGTCGATGTGGCAACGGGCACGCAACGCCCGTACATCGTTGGGCAGGTCAGCGTCCGTGCATTGACCTGGGCGCCCGATGGCTCGATGGTGACGTTCCTGTCCCGGCGCGCCGGCGACACGTCGACGTCCCTCTACGGCATTTCAGCTAGTGGGGGGGAAGCCCGCCGGCTCCTGGGCTATCCGACCGGCATCCGCCAGTATGCCTGGAATGCAGACGGTACCCGTGTCGCGTTCGTAGCGAACGAGCCGCGGCCGGCCAAGCAGCGGTTCGCGCCGGTCGTCTACGAGGAGGAGCTAGCCGTGGGCCGCGTACACATCGCCACGCCGGCCAGTGGCGTCGAGCCGCGCGTGCTGGACGAGATTCCCGGGTCTGCGCTGAACGTGCAGTGGAGTGCCGGCTCAGACATGCTTGCCGTCACTACGTCGCCCACCTCCGCCGTAGACGACATCTACATGAACAAGATCGTTCACATCGTAAACCCTGACGACGGCGTCTCGCTCGGCACGATTCCGACGGAAGGCAAACTCGGCGAAGTATCGATCAGCCCAAACGGTGATTTCATCGCTTTGATCACCTCGGCCGATCGTTACGATCCGAAGGAAGGCCGGCTGGCGATCTACGAGTTGGAAGAGCGTTCCCTCGCGCCGGCTGCCCCCGATCTGCTCGGCCATGTCAGCGACATCGATTGGCTCGATGGCATCACGGTCCGTTTTGTTGCCGACATCGGCGTCGAAACCCAAGTCCAAGAAACACGCCCCAACCTGACCAACCGGGCGACGCTCTATGAGGGCGAAGGTCCGGTCTTCACCGCCCTGGACATTGCGGCAAACACCGACGTTACTGCGTTGATTGGGCAATCGCCGCAGCATCCGCCGGAAGTCTACGTGATGGAAGGCGACGAGGAGCCGCGCCGGCTCACGTTCCACAATTCCTGGCTTGCCGAGCGCGTGCTCGGCGCGCAGGAAGTCGTCCGATACACCGCGCGGGATGGCCTCGAAATTGAAGGTCTGCTCATTCGTCCGGTTGGGGAAGAGGAAGGGGAGCAATATCCGCTCGTCCTCGTCGTCCACGGCGGCCCGGAGGCCCATTACCGCAATGGGTGGCTGACGGGCTATTCGTCGCCGGGACAGATGGCCGCCGGCATGGGCATGGCTGCTTTCTACCCGAACTACCGAGGCTCCACGGGCCGAGGGCTCGCCTTCAGCCGGTCAAGCCAAGGCGACCCGGCCGGCGCAGAGTTTGACGACCTCGTCGACGGCGTCGACTTCTTGATCGATTCGCGCCTCGTGGATTCGACGCGGGTGGCCGTAACCGGCGGTTCCTACGGCGGCTACGCGACGGCCTGGCTCACGACGCGCTACTCCGAGCGGTTTGCGGCCGGCGTGATGTTCGTCGGGATCAGCAACAAAGTCTCGAAGGTGGGCACCACCGACATTCCCAACGAAGAGTTCTTCGTGCACGCCCGGAAGCGCCCGTGGGAAGACTGGGAGTTCTTCATCCTTCGCAGCCCGATCTACCATGCCGGCAACGGCCGGACGCCCTTGTTGATTGCCCACGGCGAGGACGACCCCCGAGTCAACGTCGGGCAATCGCGTGAGTTGTACCGGCACCTCAAGCTACGCGGCAATGGCCTCGTGCGGCTCGTGCTCTACCCTGGGGAAGGACACGGAAACCGCCGCGCCGCGGCCCGGATGGACTACAACCTCCGCATGATGCGCTGGTTTGAGCACTTCCTGCTCGACGGCAACGAGTTCCTGCCACCGACGGCCCTCGATAGCGCACCGGGCGAAAGTGTGGCCTCGGGGGGATGAGGGCCGGCGGCGTTCGTGTTGAAACCCAACCTTGCGACTCCGGAATTATGATTTGGGAAGTATGATTTATGAAGGGTGGTCTGGCTGAACGGTGCCTGTTCCAGGCAGAGTTGGCCTCCAGGAGACCGGACTTCACGTGCCGAGGTGACTGAACCCCACTGCTACTCATACATCCCAATTCATACATCATAATTCTCCAGCAATGCCCTTCGAACCAGGTCAGCCGGCCCCAACCTTACTCGCCATCTTCACCGCTCCGACGGCCGGAGCGCCGATGCAAACGGTACAATCGTGCCGGGCCGTTCCTGGACGTGGGCTCGAAGGCGACCGGTATTTCGAAGGCGCTGGGTCGTTTTCTCGTTGGCTGGGGCCACATCGGGACGTGACGTTCATCGCCCGGGAAGACGTAGAGTGGATCGAGGCGACGCACGATCTGGGCGTGCCGGCTCGTGACTATCGGCGCAACTTGCTGGTCGAGGGCGTCGAGATGCAAGATCTGATCGGGCGCACGTTCAGCGTGGGTGACATCACGTTTCGTGGCGAGCGGTGGTGCCAGCCGTGCAAGGCGCTCGGCCGGCGTCTGGGCATTGCCGACTTTATCCGAAAGACCTCCCGGCGTACCGGCATCCGTGCCCGAATCCTCACAGAAGGCTTGATATACGTGGGGGACGAGCTGGCGATGCTGGACGTGAAACGCGCCGGCCGATTTTCAGACCTGACCTAGCCTCAAAGGGATGGACGACACGACCAAACCGCCTCGGCTTCATCAGCGCCAGCTGTTTACCCGGTTCGATTTCGAGCTGTCCGGCGAGGGCGTCTTGGTGAACGAACAAGAGCTTGCTCGGACGCGGACCTACCTCGTGCCCTTCGAGAACATTGCAGCTCAGCCGGTAGAGGTGACCGTGTGGTCCAAGCCGGCGTTGTGGTTTGCCTTCGTGTTCGTGGCGTTGGGGACGTTGTTCGGTATTCTCTGGGCGGCCGGCGTCGGCGTGCCGGCGAACGCGTCCGTGTTCTGGGGTGTTCTCGGCCTGGTGGCCCTGGTCGCGCTTGCTGGATCTCGGCGCAGCTATCAGGTGTTTCAAGCAGCCCAGCCTCCGCTGGTGCTCATGAAAGCGCAGCCCAGTGAGCAGAGCGTCAACGCGTTCGTCCGAACCGTACAACGGTACAAGCGCCGCTACTT
>JBCDHV010000215.1:0-6773 GCA_038749615.1 Bacteroidota bacterium | reverse complement strand
GTCGACTCATGCAAGCCGCTATACGCTGGATGGCCCGCAACCGGGTAGCAGCCAATCTGCTGATGCTGACCCTCCTGTGCGTTGGGCTCGTCAGCGCGACCCGCGTCAAGCAACAGACCTTCCCCGACCTCACGCTCGATGCCGTCCAAGTACGGGTCGATTACCCGGGAGCTGCGCCGGCTGAGGTCGAGGCGTCGGTCGTGCGCAGGGTGGAGCAGCAACTCGACGGCATCGAAGGGATCGAGACTGTTACGTCAGTCGCGTCCGAGAACGTCGGGATCGTGACTGCCGAACTCCAGCGGTCTGCGGCGCCGGAGCGCGTGCTGGACGACATCAAGGCGGAGATGGACCGGCTGACCACGCTGCCTGAGGATGCGGAATCGCCGGACGTGCGCGAGTTGTCTGCCCTGAACGGCGTCCTCCAAATCGCCCTCTACGGCGACGTGCCCGAGCGGACCCTCAAGGAACTGGCCGAGCGCGTGAAAGACGACTTGACGTCGACGGGCGAGGTCTCATACGTCCAGGTCCGCAGCGTACGACCCTACGAGATCTCCATCGATGTACCCGAGGCGAAACTCCGCGCTTACACTCTTACGCTACAGGAGGTGGCTCAAACGGTTCGCCGCGCCAGTTTGGATTTGCCGGGCGGTAGCGTCAACACGGCCGGCGAAAACCTCCTGGTCCGCACGACGTCGCAGAAAGTCACCCGGCAGGAGCTCGAGGACATCGTACTGATCAGCCGCCCGGATGGTACGCAGATCCGCCTCGGGGATGTGGCCACCGTGCGGGATACGTTCCAGGAGGCCGACCTGATCACCCGCTTCAACGGCGAGCCGGCATCCTTCGTCCAGGTCTACCGGACTGCAGACGAGCGCACGCTGGACATCGCCAATGTTGTGTCGAGCTATCTGGAACGCGAGCTGGCCCCAACGCTGCCGGCCGGCCTGTCGTATGGGATCTGGCAGGACCAGTCGAAGGTGCTGGAGAGCCGGCTCGATCTGCTGATGCGCAACGGCATGCAGGGGTTGGCGCTGGTCATCATCGCGCTCATGCTCTTTCTCAACACCCGGCTGGCGCTCTGGACGGCCATCGGCATCTTCCTCTCGTTCGTGGCCACGTTTGCTGTGATGTTGTGGCTCGGCGTGTCGATCAACATGCTGTCGCTCTTCGGGTTCATCCTGGCCATCGGAATCGTGGTGGACGATGCGATCGTGGTGGGGGAGAACATCGCCACGGAGCAAGAACGCGGGACGCCGGCGCTCAAGGCCGCCATACAGGGCACGATTCGCGTGGCGGGGCCAGTTACCTTTGCGGTGCTGACCACGATGGCCGCCTTTCTGCCGCTGCTCCTGGTTCCGGGCACCTTCGGCAAGCTGGTACAGGACGTGCCGACCATCGTCATCACGGTGTTGGCCATGTCTCTCATCGAGGTGCTCTTCATCTTGCCCCGCCATCTCAGCCACGCGCCTCGCCCAACGCTCAATGCGGTGAGCCGAGCCTTGGCGCGTGGGCAGGCCAGGGTCAACAAGGAACTCCAGCGCTTTGTGCAGGGGCCGCTGAAAACGAGTGTTGAGTTCTGCGTGCGGCGCTACGGTCTTGTGCTGGCAACCGGCGTGGCCCTGTTGACCATCAGCATGGGCTTGGTGCTCAGCGGGCACATTCCCTTCAGCTTCTTCCCACAGATCGAAGGCGACATCGTGCAAGCCCGTCTGGAATTGCGGCCCGGTACGCCGCTGGAGCGGACCCAAACGATCGTCGCGGATCTGGAAGCGGCTGCCCTCCGCGTAGCCGGCGATCTCCAGAACACGCTGCCCGACGATCACCCGCCGCTCGTCAAGAACGTCTTGGCCAGCGTGGGGGAACAGCCGTCTCAAGCCGGCCCGGGGGGCTCTGCCGGCATATACCAGTCGCATGTGGCAGAGATCAGCGTTGAACTGGTAGACTCCGAGACGCGCACGCTTCCGTCCCGCCGTTTCGAGGAGGCCTGGCGGGACGCCGTCGGCGAGATCGCCGGCGTGGAGCGACTGGTCATCGCCTCGGACGCCGTGCAGTTTGGCTCGCCGGTGCAGGTCGAGCTGAGTGGCAACGATCCGGCTGCCGTTCAGGCGGCAACGGATGTGCTGAAGGCCGAGTTGCAGACCTTCATCGGTGTCACCGATGTCCGTGACGACCAAGAAGCCGGCAAGCGCGAGGTGCAGCTCGATCTGTTGCCGCAGGCTCGTGCGCTCGGCCTCACGGCGGACGACCTGGCCCGGCAGGTACGGGCCGCCTACTACGGCGAGGAAGCATTCCGCCTGCAACGGAAGCGCGACGAAGTCGGCGTTGTGGTACGGCTGCCGGCAGAGGAGCGCGATGCCTTGTCGGGCCTCAAGGCGTACCGCATCCGAACGCCGCAGGGCGCGAGCGTCCCGCTCCACGAAGTCGCCACGATCACCATGGGCACGGCCCCCGCGTCGATCAGCCGCCGCAACGGCCGGCGCGTTGCGACGGTCACGGCGAGCGTAGAGGCTGGCGTGGTGACAGGCGGTGAGGTCAGAGGCCGGCTGGAGGCGGAGGTTGTCCCTCAACTGCGCTCGTCCTACCCCGGACTTACGGTGGACTACGGTGGCGAGCAGCGGGAGCAAGCCGACGCGCTGGACACGCTCCTGCTCACGGTCCCGCTAGCGCTGTTCATCATCTACGTGCTCCTCGCCATCCCATTCGGCTCGTACGTGCAGCCGCTCATCATCATGGCTGCGATCCCGTTCGGCCTCATCGGTTCGCTCCTCGGGCACTGGTTGTTCGGGTTGCCCTTTGCCATGATGAGCGTCTTCGGGCTGGTCGGGCTCAGCGGCGTGGTCATCAATGACGCGCTCGTGCTCATCGACTTCGTCAACGAGCAGCGCAAACGCGGCTTGCCGATGCCTGAGGCACTCGTGACGGCCGCCCAACTGCGCTTCCGCCCGATCCTGCTCACCACGGTGACGACCTTCCTCGGCGTCTTGCCCTTGATCCTGGAGCGCAGCCTACAGGCCCAGTTCCTCATCCCGATGGCCGTCAGCCTAGGCTTCGGCATCCTATTCGCCACCGTCATCATCCTGCTCTTGGTCCCCGCCATCGCCATGGCCCTGCACGATCTCACGGTGTGGCTAGCGTCGGCCGGCGTCATCAACGCCCAGGATCGTACGCCCGTTGAAACTTCAGGAGGTTGATGCCGATCTCGACAGAAAGAAAAAAGAGGAGGCCCACAGTATGAGCCTCCCCCATCTCAAGTAAAAACCACAGGCTACCCGCCACCTGCTACGCGAGCAAAGCGAGCCACGCCACCCGCCACGCGAGCAAGGCGAGCCTACTTCACCAGCGACAGCCGGCGAGATTCCACTAGCCGGCCCACGGTGAGCCGGGCGATGTACGTGCCGGTCGGGAGGTCCGCGGCGTCGAAGCGGGCGGTGTGGACGCCGGCGGCGCGCTCTCCGTCGATCAATGTGGCGACGCGTTGGCCTTGCGTGTTGTACACCTCCAGAACGACGCGCTCGCTCGTCCGCAGTTCGAAGCGGAGCGTTGTGGTCGGGTTGAACGGGTTCGGCGCGTTCGAGAGGGCAAACGTCGTGGCCGGCGCGTTCCGTTGGCCTTCAGCTCTCGGTGAGCCCCCGCGTCGCTTGGTGCGCTGCTTGGCGCGTTGCCGGGCGTTCTTCAGTTGCTCTTGCTGAGCCGGCGTCAGGATAGTCTCGACGGCTTCCCGCATCTCGCCCCGCTGGGATTGGCGATAGGCCCTGCGGTCGGCGCGTGTGGCTTCGGGGTTGGCCTCTTGCCACGCGGCTCGTTGCGCGCGTTGCGCTTCAAAGAACGCGGCAAAGTCGGCCTTCTGGGCGTCGGAGAGGTCCAGGCGGTTGATCAACTGCCGCAAGCGGGGAGCACGTTTCGGGCGCTCGGCCTTGACGGTTTGGAGGGCGTCCAATTGCTCCGCCGTGAGGATCGACGCCAGGCCGGCGTCTAGGATCTCGCGCTGGCTTTGGCGGAAGGCCTTGCGGTCCTCGGTTGAGGCCGATGGGTTGTCGGCCCGCCAGGCCTGATACGCATCGCGGCGCTCGGCGAGCAGCGCGCGGACCTCACTGCGCTGGGCGTTCGTCAGGTCGAGCGTGCGGAGTGCTCGGGTGAGCTTGGCGTTGCTGCGGCCGCGTGCGCCGGCACGGCCTCGTGGGCCCCGTGCTTTCATCGTCTCGAAGATGGCTTGCTGGTCGACCGTGAGGACTTCGCCGATTTGGCCGCGCACACTCTCGCGCATTTCGGAACGGTGGGCCTTGCGGTCGGCGCGGGAGGCTTCGGGGTTGGCGTCTCGCCAGGCCTTGGCGGCTTCGGCTTCGTCGAGCAGGATGGTGCGGACGGCCTCGGTTTGGGACTCGGTTAGATCAAGCTTGTCAGCCATCTGTTCGAGCCGGCGGTCGATGCGTTCAGCGGGGTCGCCGGAGCGTTGCGCCCAAGCCGGCAAGGCCGGCAGGCCCACTAGGGCGAGGAAGAGAAAGAGTCGTTTCATGGTAGCGGTAGACGGAAAGGTCGGGTCATGCGTGAGTGCCAGGGGGGAGGCCGGCAGGGAGTCGTTGTTCAGGGTCATGCTACGCTGCCGGCTCGGACGGAGTTGTCGCGAAAGTGTGGCAGTCGGCTGGCGGATGTGTGGCATGCGCGAAGCCTGTCCATGCCGTGTCCTACACGAATCGTAGGGCAACGACTGACATGAGCACGGCCGGCCGGCTGACGTACGAAGCTGCTCTGTCTGACAGCCGGCAGCTACGGCGGCTGACAGTATGCAGATAGTTGCCGCCGTAAACTCAATGAATTCAACGGCACATCATCTTTGCACTTCTCGTATCCATGTCTGAGTTCAACCCGAAAAACCAGCGCTTCTCCGACTGGCTCGCTGTCCGCTCTGTGCGCAATGCCTCTGTGGCCCCGCACCTCCTGAACCGAATGCGAGCCGCTGATACACAAGCCCATCGACCCTTGCGGGGGGCTAATGGCTTGCCGGACCTGCAGGATGCGGGCACGTCACCGGCATGTAGGACAAGCGATGACGCGTAGGCGCTGATCCGGCTGACAGGTTGGCCCGAAGGCCGTCTCACAGTCAGAGCACCCAACGTCCCGCATCCAGTCTCGAAAGAGCCCTACAGGGAAGAACCACAGGGCATCCTACTTTGGTCACTGAGGAAGCAACAGGCGCGGCTTTCACGCTGCGCCACCATCCAAGGGGGACCATACCATGTTGATCTACGAACTCCGGAATCCGGAAACAGGCAAATCATTCTACGTCGGCAAAGCCGCCATCCAGACCGATTCGATGCGCGCGGCCGAGGTCATGCTGCAGCACGTCGTCGATTCCATTCACTGGCAGACGAACGTCTTGTTCGAGGGCCGCGTCCTGGCCGTTTGCGCTGATGACGAGGCCGACCGCATCATGCAGCATTTCGTGCAACGCTGGCACAAGCAGTCGATGGCCATGCTCGATATGGGCGAGGGTAATGGGCTGTTGACCGGCATGGATTCGATGGGTGAAGCGTAAGCAACCGCGCCGTAGGAGACGAGCAGGGCGATCACTAGTTTGGGGAACTGGTGATTCTGATACAGGCCTGACGGGTTGAACCGCACGTGCCTCCCACGCTCTATCCCCTTTACACTATGCCCTCGTCTGGGACCCTGTCTGGAGTGTTGTTCATGCCGGCAACCGTACGGATGCTGGTCTTCGATATCGATCTGACGCTCTACGACGACCGCGCCTACTACGAGTCCCAGGAGTACGCGCTGACCAAACGTCTCGCCGAGCACCTAGGCCAGCCGATTGACGAGGTGGAGGCCGGCATTTCAGCTGTGCGTGAGGAGCATAAGGCCAAGCACGGTGGTCGGCTGTCGATGGCCAACACGTTCAAACGGTTTGGCGTACCCATCGAGGAAAACGCACGGTGGCGGGCCGAGCTCTTCAAACCAGAAGACTACCTCTCGGCTGATCCTCGGCTAGATGCCACGTTGGCCGAGCTGCAGGGCACCTATCGGTTAGCGGCCGTCACCAACAACGCCACCTCCATCGGGCATCGCACGTTGGAGATTTTGGGCGTCCACCCCCGCTTCGACCGCGTCCTCGGCATAGACGACGCCCTCGAGTCGAAGCCCACCATCCGGCCCTTTCGCATCCTGGCCAACGAGTTCGGCATTCCCATCACCGAGATGGTCAGCATCGGAGACCGCCGCGCCGTCGATCTCGACCTCCCCATGGCCCACGGGGCTGGCGGGATTTTGGTTCGCTCGGTCGAGGATGTATACGCCCTGCCGGCGGTGCTTCGCTCAAGTGGATAGGGGGAGATGTGCCAGGTGGATAGGTGGGTGACAAGATGAATCGTCTAGCTTGCCGTTAGAGAACAGGCAAAATCAATCAAGGAGCTAGCCCTTCTCAGCTCGTTCCCCACCGCTCAACCCTTCCCCCTGGCCACTCTTCCACCTGAGCGAAGCGAAACATTGGGCTTGCTTTTCATGTTAACAAGTTGTTACTAAAGAACGACTATGATGTGAACAGGCCGGACTGAACGGCCTTGAACCGACGTACGGGAGGCCATGATGAGACGAATTAGCGCGTTCGAAACGATCTGCATCGTCATGCTGCTAGCCCTTGGCGCGGGATGTACATCGGCCGTCCAGCCGGGTCTCGATACGGCCGACCTGCCTAACGAGCTGGCCGCTCACGCCCCTTCGCTTCAGCCCGACCAGCTGAGCGGGACCGTCCACACGCTCGTCAACGAAAAACGCCGCGC
>JBCDHV010000214.1:0-6776 GCA_038749615.1 Bacteroidota bacterium | reverse complement strand
TTTTCGATGATGAAGAGGTCTTCGTCGGGATCGTAGGCGGCCATGTACAGCTCGCGGCCGTCTTCGTTACTGATCAGGCTCACGCTACCGACGGTACCCTGCTCAGGGTCGAAGAACAGAGTTTCCGTGAGGAGCTGCAAGGCGAACTGTTCGAAGCTGAAAGCAGACATGGGAGGCTGTGGCGTGTGGCTTGGCGGCAGAGTAGACGCGTGGCCTACGCCGCGCCGGCCCCTTTGCTCCGTCGCCACCCTGGCACCACCTCGCCGCTCTTCGATCGCCACTCGGCTAGTGCCCAAACGGTCCTGCATCGCCCACGTCATCGAAGCAAGCAAATCCCCCCAGAGCGTCGAGGTGTCGAGCCTCTGCCCAGAAAACCACCCGCTACCTGCCACCCGTTCACCCGTCACGCGAAACTGGATGATCCAGTTTCGCCCCCGGTTTCGCGTTATCGCTACGGCATACTGCATGTCTTGATCGGACAGGCAGAGCACCGTATACTTCATTGAATTACGCGAGGTAAGCGGCAGGCTTTAGGCGAGCCCGCCACAACACACAAGGCAAGCACGGAGGCACGGCTCGATTTCCACATCGAGCGGCATGGCAACCAGATCCGGATTCCCCACCGGTGTTCGGCATACTCCAACCGTCAGAATCGGGCGGTCCCCGTGAAGGCTTCCGGCTCTATCTGAGCCGGCCTCGTCCAACGAGAGGCTTTGGCGCAAGCCAGGCACCCTGACTGCACATCGTGCGGTTCATCATTCTGGAGGCAGAGGCATGAAACGGTTGCTCCTCACCGTGCTGCTGGCGGCGTCAATCTTCGTCGTTCCCGCATCGGCACAAGAGCGTGCTAAACTTGGCATTTCGTTCACTGGGGACGATGTGCTGCAAGTCCGGGCCTATCCCAACGGTCCCATTTCCGGGCTGATCAGCAACGTGCAATTCGCCGTGCGTTGGAATGCGGCTGCGGACGGCCTGCAAGTCCTCGAACTGATCGACTCGGAGTTCGAGATCGCTGAGATCAGCAGTGGCGAGCAGGATGGCTACGTGTATAAAATCTACGCCGGCGTTCCGGCTCAGGGCGTGCCGGTCACCTGGACCCCCGGGCAAGCGTACCGGCTCGCGCTCCTTCACGTCGCCGGCCAGGGGGCGTTCGAACTCGTGCCGGCTGGCTTCCTGCGCTTCGGGACCAGCGATTGGTACGTCGAGGTCGACTGGGAAGACCGGACAGACCCCGTCTTCGTTCAGGGCCGCGCGGACAACACGGCGCTCCCCGTCGAACTCGATTCGTTTACGGCTGATGTCCAAGACCGCTCAGCCACGCTGAACTGGCGGACGCTGACCGAGGAGGAAAACGCCGGCTTTGCCATCGAGCATGCCGAGGATGAGGGCGTCTTCGTCGAACGAGGCTACGTCGAGGGAGCTGGCACGACGACGGAGGCGCAGGAGTACGCCTACCGAATCGATGGCCTCGCGCTGGGCCGGCACCGGTTCCGGCTGAAGCAAACCGACTTTGACGGGACGACTGCCTACTCGCCAATCGTCGAGGTCACTGTCGATCTCCCTGGGCAGTACGCGCTCGACCCCGCCTATCCCAACCCCTTCAACCCGCAGACGACGATCCGTTTTGCCGTCCGTGAGGCGCAGCCCGTCCGCGTGCTGGTCTACGACGTCCAGGGCCGGCTCATCCAGACGCTGTACGACAGCACCGCCGAGGCCTCGCGCATGTACCGCGTGCGCCTCGACGGGACGCAGATGGCCAGCGGTCTCTACTTCGTCCGCCTCCTCGGCGAAGACTTCACGACCGTCCGCAAAGTGGTGCTCGCTAAGTAGTCCCACGATGTAGGGCCACGATCTCGCTCGCTGCTGATTCGACATTCGCAACAACCTGTTTTTCCATGTACCGTCTCCTCATCGCCATCTTTCTGGGTTGCCTCGTGGCGGCTGGGCCGGCGCTTGCCGATCAGGTCAAGAAACCGAAGCCTAGCGTCAAGCGCGGCCTGTATTCCAGCTCGTTCGACGTAGAGCTCACGTCATCGACGGAAGGCGCGACCATCCGGTACACACTGGATGGATCGAAGCCGTCTCGCTCGGACGGAACGCGGTACACCGGCCCGCTTCGCATCGAGACGACGACGGTGCTGCGGATGATCGCGTACAAGGAGGGCCTGAGCGATTCCAAGGTCTCGACGCACACGTACATCTTCCCAGCCGATGTCGTAAATCAACCGCGCAGCATCGATGGGTATCCGCGCCCCGAAATCCGCGGGCAGTACGATCAGCGGAGTTGGCGGCTGGACTACGGAATGGACCCCGATGTCACAGAATCGAGCGAGTATCGGGGCGAAATCGTGGGCGCGCTCTCCGCGATTCCTACGCTTTCTCTCGTCCTCGACAAAGACGACCTCTGGGACATGTACGACCGGGGCGGATCTGGCCGGAACCGGGACTTCGAGGAGCCTGCTTCCATGGAGCTGATCTACCCGGACGATCCCGACGATAGTTTCCAGGAAGACGCCGGCTTACGCCCGCATAGCCACGTGAACATCAAACGGTCGCTGCGCCTCGTGTTCAAGGAAGAATACGGCCCGACGCGTCTGCGCAAGCCGTTCTTCGGCAAGGCTCCGCTCAACTCCGAGAATGCCAGCGAGTCGCTCGACCAGATCGTTCTCCGGGGCGGCAACAACCGGTCGATCGTCGGCTTCATGCCGGAAAACCAGAAGGAAGCGGTCTACATCCGTGACGAATGGATGCGTTCGACGCAGGTCGCGATGAGTGGCTACGGATCGCGCGGGATGTTCGTCCACCTCTACATCAACGGGCTCTACTGGGGGCTCTACAACCCCGTCGAGCGCCCCGATGAAGCGTTTGCAGCCGAGTATTTCGGGGGCGAGCCGGAAGAGTGGTACGCGGCCAACCACGGCGGCGATATCTCCGGCAGTGACGACCGCTGGGATTACTTGCGCGACGTGCTCAGCTACCGGGACCTCGACGACGATGACGACTACGAGAAAGTCCAGGAGTACCTGCACATTGATTCCTTTATCGATTACGTGCTGCTGTACTTCTACTCCGGCGCCGGCGACTGGATGGAATTCGGCGGTACGAACAACTTCTATCTGATCAACCGGAACGATCCCGGCGGTCCGCTCCGCTTCGTGACCTGGGACGCTGAAAGCTCCTGGTTCGACAGTGGCCCGCCGCCGATGAACCGCGAAGGCCGCTCGAACGATGGCGCGTGGATCAAGCCGCAATTTTTGACCGGCAGCGAAGGCAGCGACGAGTCGTTCTTGCGCGACGAGTACGACATCGCCCGCATTTTCCGCGCGTTGATGCGCAACAGCGATTTCCGCCGGCGCTTGGCCGACCGGACGTACAAGCATCTCCGCACGGGCGGCGCGCTCAACGATCAGACCTCGATCAACCGCTTCGAGACGCTCGCCGACTACATCGAAACGGCCGTCATCGCCGAGTATGCCCGCTGGGGCGATGGCAAGACGCCCGACACGAATACCGGCGTCTCGCGCTTCGACCGCAACGACCACTGGTTCGACGCCCGTGACGACGTGCTCGACATGATGCGCGGCAACGGCGGCAAACTGATCGGCCTGATGCGCTCGACCCGGATGAACGGCTACCGCCTCTATCCGAGCATCGACCCGCCCCGGTACAGCCAAGCGGGCGGAAGTGTGCCGGCAGGCTACGGCCTCGTCTTGACCTCACGCGGGGGCGACGGACCGATGTACTACACGCTCGACGGCTCCGATCCGATAGTCAACGGCATCGAATACACCGAGCCCATCGTGATCTCAGACGTCGTGACGGTCAAGGCGCGCACGAAGAACGGCTCTGAGTGGAGCGCTGTCGTCGAAAATACATTCTTCGCCGAGCAGGATTGGACGCAGCTCGTCATCTCCGAGATGATGTACAACCCGCTGCCGTTCGGGGAAGAAGGGCAGCCGGAATACGTCGATGCCGACAAGTTTGAATTCATCGAGCTGACGAACAAAGGCGACGTGCCGATCAATTTGAGCTACGCGGCCTTCTCGGACGGCATCGAGATGGTCTTCGAGCCCGGCACGGTGATCGAGGCGAACGACACGTACGTAGCGGCGCAGAATCCCGAGGCGTTCTTGCAGCGCTACGGTTTTGCCGCGCAGGGCAACTACCAGGGCAAGCTCCGAAATGGCGGCGAACGCGTCGCGCTGTCGAACGGTGTGGGTGAACTCGTGGACGAGGTCACGTACAGCGATCTTGCCCCGTGGCCTCCCGAAGCCGACGGTACTGGCTACTCGTTGGAACTCAAAGACTTGAACGCCGACAACCGCTCGCCGGCGGCATGGCGGGCCTCGCCGGCCGTGGGCGGGAGCCCCGGTGGCTTGAACGTATCGAACGAGCCGCCCAACGTATCGATCACCTCGCCTGAACTTGGCGCGTTCATCGCTCCCGGATCAGCGGTACCGGTGAACATCGAAGCCGAAGACGTGGACGAAGACGGCCGTGTGCTACGCGTCGACGTGCTGCTGGGCAACCAACTCATCGAGCGGCTGAGCACGGCGCCGTACACGTTCGAGATTCCAGGCCTCGCCGTGGGCGAGTACACACTTACGGCCGTCGCCTACGACAACGGAGGCGCACGCGCCGAGACGGCACCGTTGACCTTCACGATCGGCAGCGAACAGCCCTGTGCGCTCGAACCGCCGGCACTCGTCATCAACGAAATCAACTACCTCTCGCCGGCAGATCTCCAGTCCGGGGACTGGGCCGAGTTGTACAACCCGACAGGCGAGACGGTCGATCTCAGCGGGTGGGTCATGAAGGACGAGACGCAAACGAGCGCCTTTACGATTCCTGCCGGCACTACCATCGCCCCTGGCGGCTACCTCGTGGTGGCGCAGGACAGCACGCTCTTTGCCCTCGCGCACCCTGGCGTGACGAGCTTCGTGGCGAACTACGACTTCGGCCTCAGCAGCGGCGATGATATCGTCCGCCTCTACAGCCCAACGGGATGTGAAGTCGACATCGTGAGCTATGAGGAGAACGATCCGTGGCCCGCAGAGGCCAGCGGTGAAGGCGCGACCCTCGAACTGATCAACCCAACGTGGGACAACAACCGGCCGGAGAGCTGGAGCCCGTCGGCTCGGTTCGGTGGGACGCCGGGGGAGACCAATTCGTTTGGGTGGCCGCGCGTGGAGGTGGTCTCGCCGGCGGACGGCGCGCGCGTGGGCCAAGGCACCAGCGTTTCCGTGGAGGCCATCGTCACTACGTCGAGCGAAGTAGCCGGTGTCACCGTGCGTACCAACGGTGTGCCCATCGGCAAGGCCCAACTCAACGAGAAAGGCAACTTCTACTCGTTCGATTGGAGTGATCCTGAGCCCGGCGGGTACGTGATCGATCTCGTCGTCGAGGACATCCAGGGGCGGAGCACCGTCTCGCGCCCCGTCCAACTGACCGTGCTGAACTCGACGGCCCTCATCGCCGCCGGCAGCACGTGGCGCTACAACGATACCGGCGACGACCTCGGCACCGAGTGGCGCACGCTCGAATACGACGATTCCGGTTGGCCAACGGGTGCTGCCCAGTTGGGCTATGGCGACGAAGACGAAATGACCGTCATCAGCTTCGGCAGTGACGACCGCGACAAGCACCCGACCGCGTATTTCCGCCACGCGTTCACGATCGACGATCCAAGCCTGTACGCGGCGTTGTCGCTCTCGATCTTGCGCGATGACGGGGCCGTCGTCTACCTGAACGGTACCGAGATCCTTCGCAGCAACATGCCCGATGGCGAGATCACGTTCGATACGTTTGCCGCGAGTGTGGTCAAGGATGAGGCCGAGGACACGTTCGTCTGGCGGCAAATCGACCTGAGCACGAATCCGGTTCTGGTAGCCGGCACCAACGTCTTAGCCGTCGAAGTGCACCAGCGCGATGCCGTCAGCACGGACCTCAGCTTCGACCTCGCCCTCGAAGGCAACCCGCCAGGCGTGTACGCCAACGTTCATGCCGTCTTGCAGGGCGCGTTCGCCGGGGAGGCCATGCGGCACGAACTGGCCCGGTACGGCTGGATCCCCTTGCAGCAACCGTACGCCGCGGCTCCGTGGTACTATGCCGGCAAGGAAGAAGTGGGCGAATTACCCGACTCGACCATCGTCGACTGGGTGCTCTTGCAGCTCCGCACGGATGTCGGCCCCGAAACGACGGTGGCTGAACGCGCAGCGTTCTTGCGGTCCGATGGCCGGATCGTGAACCTCGACGGGGAGAGCCAGGTGTTCTTCCAAGGCTTCGATGCCGGCGCGTACTACCTCGCGATCTACCACCGCAACCACCTGCCAATCATGACGGCCGCCCCGGTGATCCTCCGCGATTCCCCGACCTCGCCGCTCTACGACTTCTCGCAGGCCATGGGCCGCGCATACGGCTCGACCGAAGACCCGATGGTGGAAGTATCCCCAGGCATCTTCGCCCTGGTTGCCGGCGATGCGAGTGGTGACAACCGGTTGGTCCGCTACTCCGGCCCTGACAACGACCGCACGGCGATGCTCCGCCTGCTCAACGGTAACCTGGCCGATGTCCGCCGAGGCTACTACACCGGCGATCTCAACCTAGACGGCCGGGTCCAATACTCCGGCCCCGCCAACGACCGCACCGTGATCCTCCGCGCTGCCGGCGGCCCCGCCGTCGTCCGCAGCTCGCAGGTGCCCCGGTAGGGCTCGCTTTGCTCACGTGGCGAGTGGACGTGTGGCGCGTAGCGGGTGACAGGGCTTGGTGTGGCGTTC
>JBCDHV010000213.1:0-6812 GCA_038749615.1 Bacteroidota bacterium | reverse complement strand
TTCCTGGGCGACGTCATCCACACGGCTCACATCGTCGACTCGAACATCGAATGCCGTGACCTCGTCTTCGCCGTATTCGAGCAACGTTCGGACCGATGCGATATCTGCGAACGCGAACTGTTCGTCGAAATCCACGAATCCAGTGTCGTAGATGCCCTCGACGTGAAACTGCTTAATCGACGGCCTCTGCCGGCCGAACAGCGTTTGTTCGCCATCGAGCGAACGCATCGAGAAGACGGTGATCCGTTCGCCAAGCGACGCACCGAGCTGACGCGCAATGGCTGCACTGAGGACGATGCCCGGTCGGTTCAAGCTGTCGGCCCGGAAGCTGGCTTCACCGGAGGCAAGGTTTTCCGCGATAAACGGCGGCATCGTGGGCGAGCCCCACAGGACGAAGCCATCGATGGATGCGTCTGACCGGAAGAGAGCGAGCTCCTGGATCGCCGGCGTGGCCGACACCACGCGCTCGATTTGCAGCAACTCGTTTTGTATCCGCTCGGCATCTTCGAGCGGGGCGTCCTGGATGCTATCGACGCGGACGTGGCCGGCAAACCCGATGATCTTCCGCTCGATCTCCTGGCTAAACCCGCGCGTAATGGCAAGCGCCATCAGCAAAGCAGCTACCCCGACGCAGACCCCACCGACGGCAATCCCGACGATGAAGCGTAGGAACGACCGGCCCCCGCTTCTGCGCAGCAGGCTGTTGAGGTACCGTACGGCCAGTGTGCGTTGGAAAGACACCTGAATGAAGAGTTCTGCCGGCGTGCCTCATTTCGGAAATCAACTCCGGAAAACAAGGCGTGTGAAGAGATGAATACGATGGTACATTGCCTGCAACCTCATTCAAATCGTACGGTTCAGACTTCCTCTTCTCTTCTCAGCAACCCATCCCCCAAGCATGAACAACGCCCGCGTACTCGTCCCCTCTCCCGTCAACGAACCGGTACTCAGCTACGCACCGGGCACCCCGGAGCGCGAGGCTCAGAAACAGGCCTTGGCTGCACTCAAACAAGAAACGTTTGAGATCACCCCGATCATCAACGGCAAACGGATCCCCACGGGCCGCACCGAAACGGTCCATGCCCCCCACGAGCGCGCTCACGAGATCGGCACCGTGCACAAAGCCGGCGCGCCGGAGGTCGAACACGCGATTGCGGCGTCGATGGCAGCGCGTGCGGAGTGGTCAGCGCTCCCGTGGGAACAGCGGGCCTCCGTTTTCCTGAAAGCCGCCGACCTGTTGGCCGGCCCCTGGCGGGCCCGGATGAACGCCGCCACGATGCTCGGGCAAAGCAAAAACGTGCATCAGGCCGAAATCGACTCGGCGTGTGAACTTATCGACTTCTTCCGGTTCAACGTGGCCTACATGGCCGAGCTCTACGAGCAGCAGCCAGGTTCAGCCCCTGGCATCTGGAATCAACTCCAATACCGCCCCCTGGACGGGTTTGTGTTTGCCGTAACGCCCTTCAACTTCACGGCCATCGCCGGCAACCTGCCTGGCGCTCCCGCAATGCTCGGTAACGCGGTGCTCTGGAAGCCTTCCACGACCTCGATTCTGTCGAATTACTTCGTGTATCTGCTGCTCGAGGAAGCCGGCCTCCCGCCTGGCGTCATCAACTTCCTGCCCGGCGATGGCCCCGACGTTGGCGATCCGACGCTCGACTCTGAAGACTTGGCCGGTCTACACTTTACCGGCTCTACCGGGACGTTCCAACACCTCTGGAAAACCATCGGCATGAACATCGCCGGCTACCGGAGCTACCCGCGCATTGTGGGGGAAACGGGCGGTAAGGATTTCATCGTTGCGCATCCGTCTGCAGACGCCAAGGCCGTTGCCACGGCCATCGTGCGAGGCGGATTTGAGTATCAAGGGCAGAAGTGCTCGGCTGCCTCGCGCGTGTACGTGCCCAATACCCTGTGGCCGAAGATTAAGGAGTACGTCTTGGAGCAGCTTGCCGAGGTCAAGATGGGGCCGGTCGATGACTTCTCGAACTTCGTCAACGCGGTCATCGATCAGAAATCGTTCGACAAGATTACCGGCTACATCGACCGAGCCAAAAACGACGTCGTCGAAGTCGTAGCCGGCGGCACGTACGATGACTCCGAGGGCTTCTTCATCGCCCCGACCATCCTCCGCGTCGATGATCCGCACTACGTCACGATGCGGGAAGAGCTCTTCGGGCCTGTGGTGACACTCTACGTCTACGACGCCAACGACTTCGACGACGTGCTGCCTTTGGTTGACTCCACCTCACCCTACGCCTTGACCGGGTCGATCTTCGCGCAGGACCGCTACGCAGTGAATCAAGCCCTGAAGGGACTGCAAGACGCCGCCGGCAACTTCTACATCAACGACAAGCCAACGGGGGCCGTCGTGGGCCAGCAACCCTTCGGTGGCGGCCGGGCCTCGGGCACGAACGACAAGGCAGGCTCGATCCTCAACCTGATCCGCTGGGTCTCCCCACGCACGATCAAGGAAACGTTCAACCCACCGCATCACTTTGGGTATCCCTACCTGCGGTAGCAGTGTTTGGTGTTTAGTGCTTAGATCTGACTGAGCCGTCAAGCAGGGTTACCCGTCTTGAACGCCGGGCAGAGTTGAGTTTCGCTCGTTCTTGAGCTAGTCCAGCTGACATCTAAACACTAGACACTAAACACCAAATACGCGTGCGAAGCACGTCAAAACACCTCTTCGTACGCCACCGTCCGGATGTAGTCGTTCACCTCGCGGACGCCAGGGACGCGGCGTACGAGTTCCAGTACGAACGCTCGGTTTGCCGGCTGGCACGTCGTGCCGAATACCGTGACCGAGCCTTCTCGCACGTAGAAGCTCAGGCTTTCGGCCTCGTTAGGCTTTAGGGCCATTTCGAGCGCGTTGGCGATCTTGAGCGTGAGTTGGCGGTCGCGTTTGGTCTGTGCGTCTTTACGGCGCAGGGACTCGCGGAGTTGGGGAAGCCAACGGCGGGTCTTGTGGATCAGCGTGATCATACGCAAGTGTTTTGGAGACATCTACAACAGCGTAAAACGCTGTTCAACTCGGTCACCCGGGGCCTCTGCGTGTCCTCCTTTTGTCTCCGTATGCTGATTTAGTGCAAGAAATGTATGTGCAATATATATGGGTGACTTCGCGGAATGCTACGAAGTGATTCGCCAAAGGGTTTCAACGGTACCGCTTTCGTTCACACAGGATTATTGAATCGAGGTGCAGGACCGGGCAAAAGCGGGTGACCGCGACGCTAGAAGTTCAGTGGATTCTGGATGTCTGCGCGAGGTTGACGGAGGCGCAAAATCTCACGGAGTGGGCCTGTTTTGAGGTGCAAATCGAACTGGAACGATTGGAAGCGGCCGAAGGGTTGCCAGTTGATGGCCATCTCCCAATCGTGGAAATCTCGCAGGAACGAGAGCGACGTGGTTACGATTTCGTTCTCGATGAAGTCATAGCCGCTCCGGCCCTGAATTTTCCAGTTAGGCGTCAAGCTGAAATCGAAGGACGTGTTCGCAATGACCCTTCGTGTGGTGACGAGAGCCGGCTTCGAGACTTGGTAGGTGAGGTCGAGATTCACGGACCACGGGATCGCGAAGTCCGCGTAGCCCACAGGCGTGTTGTAATACGCTGGATCAAACGGATCAAGCACACCAGTAGACCACACATCCGTCGGGTTGGTGCCGGCTCGGAGTTGGCTGCGGCCCCCGGTGAAGGGCCGGCTCGATCCTTGGGACCGGCCGCTGGCAATCCGTGTCTGGGCACTCACCCTGAGATTTGTCAACCGGAACGGCCGGCGTTCAGCCGTCCAGTACGACGTGTTGGTCGTTCGCCCATCCACGCCCAAGGCGTACGGATTGAGTTGCGCACTCGCGTTGATGGAAATTCGGTTGTTGCGAAGCGAGGACCGCCCGCTCACTGTGAGAGGCGACCACTGGAGCGAGTCGGCGGCAAAGTTGCGGCTGGTGCCAAGGTTGAACGTCAATAGCTGGCTGATGTCTTTCCGCTCCTCCCCCGTCGAGTCCACCCGCACCTGCCGGCCCTGGATCACGTTGCCGACGTTGATGGTGAGTGCGCTTCGCCGAGTCGAGGAAAGGCCTGAGACGATGGGATACTCGATGACTTGGCCGGTGGTGTCCGTGTACGAGCGAAAGTAACCGAAGAAATCCGAGGTGTAGTCGGGCGCGAAGTTGTACGAGAGCGACGGCCGGACGGTGTGCCGGAAGCCGTTGAAGCCGAAGACCTGGAACGGAAACGTACCGAAGAACTCGGTGTTGGCGCTCACGCCTGAGCTCACCTGCCGGATGGACGTGAAGCCCGGCTCGAAGAAGCGCTCCTCACGGAAGGTGGAATCGTTCAGGGCTCGCCGTTCGCTCCTCAGGTACCAGTCTTCCGAATACTGGAGATTGGGCGTCACGTTGAGTCTCAGCGGGCCAATCAGTGGTAGCTTGGAAATGGAGAACGTGGCATTGATAGGCAGGCGATGCGTAGCTCGAAAATCGAACCGCTGATCGCCATCTTCGCCGGTGGCGTCCTCGTAAGCTTGTGCCGAGGTCAAGGCCTCGTACCATTCGACGCCGGCAGCGCCGGCGAGCGAGGTGTCTGGCCGGAAGGAGAAGTTGTTCGTGACATCGAACGTGTAGCTGTAACTCACGCGCTCGTACCAGCGCTCGCGCCCGCCGCCCGTGCGTTGGAACGGGTTCTTGGTGGCCTGCCGGAAGGACATCCGGGGCAGTTGAAGCGTCGTAGTGCCGCCTTCCTGAAGCTGCTGGCGCTGGCTCGCATACAAGGTCAACGACCGGCCACTCCGCGCCCACCGCTTCGAGTAGTTGAGGTCGGATCCAACGGTCTGCCGCACGTTGTCGTCATACTGCCGGCTCACCCCTCTGAGGTAAGTTCTTGTCGAAAAGTCGATGCTTCCGGTCAGCGAAGAGGTTGGGTCGATGGTCTGATCGTGCCGGGCGCGAATGCTCCAGACGTTGCGGCGTTCGAAATCTGGATCGGTGGAGAACCCTCGCCGGCCTCGCAGATAGTCGAGACTCACGCTGCCGTTGAACGCGTAGCGTTTGTTGTAGCGGACCTGTGGTTTGATCTGGTAGCTACCGGAGCTCCAAATCCCGAGCTGCAGTTGCGCGTCCATGTAGTCGTTGACGGCCTGATACCAGCCGAAATCTCGCAGAAAGAAGCCCAGATCATCTTCGCCGTACGTCGGGGCCAATGGTCCGCTTCGCCGGCCCTCGGCCGTCGGAATGAATCCAAAGGGCAGCCAGAACGGCAAGGGCACGTTGAAGACGCGCACGTGGACCGGCCCTGTGAAGATGCGCTCCCCGTCGACGATCTTCATCCGCGTCGTGCTAATATGATAATGCGGCTCGCCGATATGATCGCAGGTGTTGAAGAGCGCATCCTTGATGTAGACCACGCGGTTCGACACTTGCTTCGAGACTTCCCCGAAGACGTACCCTTCCTCTACGATCGACTGCGCCCCGATGAGCCGGCCTTGCTCGGTATCGAGGTTGTACGAGAGGGAACGCGCTTGGACGCGCTCCTCTCCGCGTATCAGTTCCGGACGTTCGCTCGACCCGGCCTGTGAGCGCGCGTCGACCGTGTTAGTCCCGAAGTTCAGCTCCACCTCGCCAGCTGTCATCCCCCCTCCCTCGAACCCGAGTTGTGCCCCGCCGTAGAGCGCTCCGACGTCGCCGTCCTCGCCCCCAAACGAAACGACGATTGAATCCGTGGCAGCGAACTCAATGACGCGGCCCTCCTCGCTGCGTGCCGGTGCGCGTGGAGCTCGCACACGCGTGGAGTCCCCACGGAGGGAGTCGGTACGCGTCGTGTCGGCTCGGATGCCGGCTAGCAGTTCACGCGCAGCTGGCGCGCCCCCGACCTGAGCCCACGCCGGGGTGGCGAGGACCAGGATGGCAAACCACAGACAAAAGAGACTCAAGCCTGAGCGCCCGGAAATGTGGGTGCGGGTATAAAACACGGCCATTGGTGTAGGCCTCCATCAACGCCCGGCGCGTCTGGCTAGTTCACCGGAGACAAGGTTCAGCCCTGCTTTTCGTCCTCGATGCGTTCGAAGATCAAGTGTGCCGCCCCGAGAATCCCGACTTCGTTACCGAGCGTTTCCTGCACCAATTCCAGGCCATCGCGGAACGCCGGCATGGCTCCATCCCACAAGCTCTCACGAGCGGGATCGAGGATGTACGCGCCGGCCGCCGAGACCCCACCGCCGACAACAACCTTCCGAATGTCGAGCACGTTCACGAGCGAGCCCAACATGCGTCCGAGTTTGTGACCGGCCCATGCGAGCACTTCCTGCGCCGGCTTGTCGCCATCGAGCGCCGCCCGGTACAGAATCTCAGAGTCCAGCTCTGCGAGATCTGGCCCCGTCATCTCATGAACGGCGGTGTCGGGCCGGTTCAGGAGTCGATACCGCGCGTATTCTGACAGGAATTCCTTGCCGATGTACGCCTCGATGGCCCCGGTCGTACCGGCACGAGAGGGCGGCCCTTCGTAGTCGATGCTGACGTGCCCGAACTCGCCGGCTGCGCCGCTCACACCGCGGAAGAGGCGCTTTTCATGGATGATCGCACCGCCTACGCCCGTCCCGATCGTCACCATGAGAAACGAATCGAACGGCCGGCCTGCGCCAAAAAAAGCCGATCCGAGGCCGGCGGCATTGGCATCGTTTTCGACCACCACGCGCAGGTCAGATCCTCGGCGCTCTTGAACGGCCTCGGCCACGTTGACCACTTTCCAGCCAGGCATGTTAGGCGGGTGAGCAATCGTCGTACGGGCGAGGTTCACCGTGCCGGGTGATCCAATCCCG
>JBCDHV010000212.1:0-6815 GCA_038749615.1 Bacteroidota bacterium | reverse complement strand
TCGCTCCGGCAGGCGCTGAGCCAAGTGGTCGGGACGTACGGCATTGCCATCGTGTCCCAGGACGATCCCGATCTGTTGATCGCGGCCCGGAAGGGGAGCCCGCTGATCATGGGGATTGGCGACAACGAGTACTTCATTGCCTCTGACGCCGCCGCCTTGGTCGAGCACACCAAGAAGGTCGTCTACCTGAACGACGGCGAAATGGTCGTCGTGCGCCGCAGCGGCTATGACGTGAAGACGATCGACAACGTCACGCTCACCAAAGAAGTGCATCAGCTCGAGTGGGATCTGGAGCAACTCGAAAAGAGCGGCTACGATCACTTCATGCTCAAGGAGATCATGGAGCAGCCCGAAGCGCTCACCAATGCCATGCGCGGCCGGCTCTTGCTCGACGAGAATACAGTCAAGCTCGGCGGCCTGATCCACGTCATGGAGAACCTGGCCAACGCGCGCCGGATCATCATCTGTGCGTGCGGCACGTCTTGGCATGCCGGCCTCGTCGGGGAGTACCTGATCGAGGAATACGCACGGATCCCGGTCGAGGTAGAGTACGCGAGTGAATTCCGCTACCGGAAGCCGATTCTGTATCCCGACGATGTGGTCATCGTGATTTCGCAGAGTGGCGAGACGGCGGACACGCTGGCTGCCGTGCGCGAGGCGAAGCGCCAGGGCGTGTTGGCGCTCGGAGTCTGCAACGTCGTTGGATCAACCATAGCGCGCGAGACGGACGCCGGCGTCTACCTGCATGCCGGCCCCGAGATCGGTGTGGCATCGACGAAGGCGTTTACGGCTCAGGTGACCGTGCTCACGCTGATCGCCCTCCGGCTGGCTGCCGAACGGGGGACGCTCTCGGAGGCCGAACTGGCGACGCTTTCGCAGGCCCTCTCGAAGATTCCGGCCCAGGTGACCGAAGTCCTCGAGCTGAACGCCGAGCTGTTCGATTTGTCCAAGACGCATCGGTTTGCGTCGAATTTCCTCTATCTGGGGCGGGGCTACAACTTCCCGGTAGCGCTCGAAGGGGCATTGAAGCTCAAGGAAATCTCCTACATCCACGCCGAAGGCTATCCTGCGGCCGAGATGAAGCACGGACCGATTGCGCTTATCGACCGCTTCATGCCGGTCGTCTTCATCGCCACGCGAGACGATACGTATGAGAAGGTAGTGTCGAACATCGAAGAGGTCGTCGCCCGCGAAGGCCTCGTCATCGTGATCACGGATACAAACGACCCGCACCTCGACGAACTGTGTGAGTACGTGATTCGCATTCCGCGCACCGAATCCAGCCTCGTTCCGCTCCTTTCGGTCATCCCGCTCCAGCTGCTCTCGTACCACATTGCCGTTCTCCGCGGCTGCGACGTAGACCAGCCCCGGAACCTCGCCAAGAGCGTCACCGTGGAGTAACCTGGTTGGCGGGGCGCTCGCGATGCTCACTGTAGGTGGGCTGCTGGGCGGGGCAAAGGGAAACGCCTGAGTAGACTCCGCCCAACCGTCCGCCCACCCAACCATCCGCCATCCCATGATCGACGCCTCCGTTATCGCTTCCATCCGCCAGCGTTTTCACGACGTGACGCAGGAGATGGCGCGGCCTGAGGTAGCAACGGATCCCAAGCTGATCGCCGAGTTGGGCCGGACGCGGGCTGGGTTGGAGCCTGTCGTGCGTGCTGCGGACGCCTACGAGGCGATGATCAAGGAAAAGGCTGATCTCGAAGAGCTCCTCGATGATCCCGAGATGGCTGAAATGGCCGAGCTCGAATTGGCTGAGTTGAACGAGAAGTTGCCGGCAGCGGAGGAGGAGCTGGAGTACATGCTCATCCCCAAGGATCCGGAAGACTCGAAGAACGCCATCGTGGAAATTCGCGCCGGCACCGGGGGGGACGAGGCGAGCCTGTTTGCTGGCGACCTCTACCGCCTGTACTCGCGCTACACCGAGCGCTCGGGGTGGAAAACCGAAGTGCTGGGCAGCTCGCCTGGTGCACAAGGCGGGTTCAAAGAGATCACGTTCAGCATCGAAGGCGAAGATGCCTTCGGGCAAATGAAGTACGAGAGTGGCGTGCACCGCGTCCAACGAGTGCCGGCTACCGAGTCCAGTGGCCGGATCCACACCTCGGCGGCTACAGTCGCTGTCCTACCCGAAGCCGAAAGCGTTGACCTCGACATCCGGGCAGAGGATTTGGAGATCGACGTGTACCGGTCGAGTGGCCCTGGTGGGCAAAGCGTCAACACGACCGACTCCGCTGTACGAATTACCCACAAGCCAACCGGCCTCGTGGTGACGTGCCAGGACGAAAAGAGCCAGCACAAGAACAAGGACAAGGCCATGCGGGTGTTGCGGGCGCGCCTCTACGAGCAAGAACAGGCCAAGCTCGACGCAGAGCGAAGCGAGGCCCGCCGGAGCATGGTGGGCAGTGGCGACCGGTCGGGTAAGATCCGGACCTACAATTGGCCTCAAGGCCGTGTAACGGACCACCGGCTCGAGGGCGACCAGAAGAACTACGCCCTCCAAAACGTCATCGATGGTCAGCTTGACGCCATCATCCGCAATCTCCGCACGGCAGACAATGCCCGCCGGCTTGCCGGCCAAGAGTGACCGCCCCGTCTGCGAACAAACGCGGCGGCAGAGGAGAAAATGAACAGGGCCCGTTACATGTAGGAGCTGTTTGGGTCTGTTATGTAGTTTGGTTTCTTGACAGCTGAGTTCTACCGATCAGCGTTTCTCCTCAGGTTTCATGCCTCTCCGTTCCCTCCTTGTACGGGTCCGCACGCACTTGCGCGGCCGCAAAATCCGCCAGCTCCAACGTCGTGGGCTCACGCTAGGCAGTGGATTTAGCCTCCAATCAGGAGCCATCATCGATGAAAGTCACTGCCACCTGATAACCATCGGGAATGACGTGACCTTGGCCCCCAACGCCATCCTCCTGGCTCATGATGCTTCGACGAAACGGCCGATCGGTTACACGCGGATTGCTCCCGTCGTGATTGGCGACCGTGTGTTTGTAGGAGCTGGTGCAATTGTACTCCCAGGGGTGTCTCTAGGAAGTGACGTGGTGGTGGGAGCCGGCAGCGTCGTCACGCGGGACGTGCCTGACGGGACGGTCGTGGCCGGCAACCCGGCTCGGGAGGTCGCTAAGACGGAGGAATACCTCGGCCGGCAACAACAGCGCATGGCGGAACGGCCTGTATTTGGCCTCGAGTTTACGCATCTGAACAGCTCCGAAGCTCGCCGGGCAGTCATGCGAGAACAGATGGATGGGGGCGACGCGTTTATCGTGTAAATGCCCTCGTGAAAGGCTCACGGAACCGCAGCGGGCCAGGGAACAGGCGAAGTAGAAGACCGTGTCCGAATCTCCTGTCGATTCTGCCTTTCGCTGCCCCCCATGTCCTACACGATCCCCGTCTACGCGCCCAATCTTTCCAAGGAAACGCTGATCGAGCTCATGCGCGTTCAACTCGGAGCGTTGGCGGAGTACATCGGGTTGGAGCAAGTTCCTCGGGCGGTCCGCTTTCGTGCTCCGGAAATGGAGATCACCTTGCCCGAGGCAACACCCGATCTCGTGGTTCGCGTGGTTCAGGAGCTACTCGTGGCAGCGCGGACCATCGGTGGGTCTCAATTTGCCTTACGTAAAGAGGGCTACCAGATGCGGGACCGCCCGACGTCGCTCTCGGATGCTGAGATCGAACAGCTGGTCATCGCGTTTGGCTACGAGATCGAGCAGGTCGATGTATACTGACAGACGGGGTACACTGACAGGCGGGCCGCTGCCGTAGATCGGGGTGGTTTCTAGGCTTTTCGGGCCGCTTCGAGCTGCTTCAGGAGCTCCTCCGCTTCGGCCGAGAGTACGGCGAAGCGCTTGATGTCTCCGCCGCGCTGTGCCTTCAGGGCTTCTTCGAGCTTGGCCTTGTATGCCTTTTCGAGTTTCTTGGTGGGATTCGATTTGAAGAGTCCGAACACAGGAATGCAGTCAGGAGTTCTAGAGGTCAACAAGCGGCAGGGGAGTGAGAGGTGACGCCAAACCCTGACGGATGTTGCCGGAAGCGCGCCAACGGCACCTCACAACATGGCTGCGTGCAAAACCTTCGTGTACAGGTAGCGCGGAGCCGAAAGCTGCGCTATTTTCAATTCTAATCGAAAGTGCCCTTCAAGCGCCCCAAAGTACTGGGGAAAAGGCAACTTGGACAGGACTCTTTTGTAACAAGGTAAGCTGAGACCGAAGAGCTTCTGCGGAGTGATTTCCCACTCGCTCCCTCAGAGAGCCGGTCTGCACCATTCTGCTCCACGGCGATCCATCCCGCCTCCCCAAACCTACATGAGTAAAACGATCAAGCTCCGACGCGGGTTCGATCTGAAATTGATCGGAGCCGCTGAGCCGGCTCTCCGCGATACGGCCTCCCCCCGACTCTTTGCCCTCAAGCCGACCGACCTTCACGGCCTCATGCCGATTCCGAAGCTCATGGTCCAGGAGGGCGATGAGATCAAGGCTGGTGACCCCTTGTACTTCGACAAGCCGGCGCCCGAGGTGATGTACGCCTCGCCCGTCAGCGGAGAGGTCGTCGAAATCCGCCGCGCAGCCAAGCGGGCAATCTCAGCCGTGGTCATTCTGGCCGACGCTGAGATGCGCTTCCGCGAGTTCGGGCCGATGAACCCCGCCACGGCTTCCCGCGATGCTATCGTGGCGCGCCTTCTTGAGTCAGGGGCCTGGCCACTGATCCGGCAACGGCCGTTCAACGTCGTCCCCGACATCGACGCTGTACCACGCGACATTTTCGTGTCGTGCTTCGGCACGGGGCCTTTGGCGCCTGACTACGGGCTCGTGCTCGATGGGCAAGAAGCCGACTTCGAGGCCGGCCTTGCGGTCTTGCGACAGCTCACGACGGGCGACGTTCACCTAGGCATCGAGCCCAAGTCTGACGACTGGCTTCGGGAGCTGAAGGGCGTTCGCATCCATTCGTTCTCTGGCCCCCATCCTGCCGGAAACGTGGGCGTCCAAATCCACCACGTCGCGCCGATCAACAAAGGCGAGACGGTCTGGACGGTCAAGCCGCAGGATGTACTGGTGATTGGCCGGTTGTTCTCCAAAGGCGTGTTCGACACCGAGCGCCTCGTGGCCATCACCGGTTCTGAAATCCAGGAGACCGGGTATGTCCGCACGCGGCTTGGCGCCCAAATCAAGCCGTTCGTTGAGGACAACGTAGACACCAGCGAAGGCCGGCTGCGCTACATCAGTGGAGACGTGCTTACGGGCACGACCATCGATTCTGACGGATTCCTCAGCCTCTTCGATGACCAACTTACGGTCATTCCAGAAGGCGACGATCCAGAGTTTTTGGGCTGGCTACTCCCGTCTTACCCCCGGCCGAGCACGCACCGGCTCATGCCCTCGTTCTTTTCGAGGAAGCCGTTCAAGGTGAATACCAACATGCACGGCGAGCCGCGCCCGTTGGTCGTGAGCGGCGAGTACGAAGACGTCGTACCAATGGACCTGCTGCCAATGCAGCTCATCAAGTCCATTGTATACAACGACTTCGAGCAGATGGAAGGCCTCGGCATCTACGAAGTTGTCGAGGAAGACTTGGCCCTCTGCGAGTTTGCGTGTACCTCGAAGACTCCCGTGCAGCAGATTCTGCGCGAAGGGCTCGACATGGTACGCCTAGACGGATAACGTGACGTTGATCCCCCCAACCATTCCCCAATGAAGTTTTTACGCAAGCAACTCGACGCCGTCCGGCCGCAGTTTGAGCAAGGCGGGCGCTTCGAGAAACTATACTACCTGTACGACGCGCTCGACACGTTCGCGTTCGTACCCGGACACACGACCCACGGCGGAGTTCACATCCGCGACGGCGTCGATCTCAAGCGCACGATGTTTATCGTCGTGGTCGCGCTGGGGCCGGCTCTGCTGTTCGGCATGTGGAACGTGGGGCATCAGCACTACGTGGCCATCGGCGAGATGACGGGGCTTATGGAGGGGCTGTTCGATAAGCTCCTCTACGGTTCGCTCATCACGATTCCCATCGTGCTGGTCAGTTACACGGCCGGCGGGATCGTAGAGGTCATCTTCGCGATCGCGCGGAAGCACTCGGTGCAAGAGGGTTTCCTCGTGTCCGGGATGTTGATACCGCTCGTGATGCCGCCCACGGTTCCGCTCTGGATGGTCGCGCTCGCTACCGTGTTTGCTGTGGTGGTGGCCAAAGAGGCGTTTGGTGGCACCGGCATGAACGTGCTGAACGTCGCGCTGACGGCTCGGGTCTTCCTCTTTTTCGCCTATCCGACCTACATGGCCGGCGACGCTGTCTGGGTAGCCGGCGATCCTGAGCAATTCGTAGACGGCTACTCGGGTGCGACGCCGCTGGGCGTGGCCTACCTCGAAGGCCTGGAAGGGCTCAAAAACGCAGCGTTTCACGATTACAGCTTGCTGAGCATGGCCATCGGGACGATCCCAGGCTCGATCGGTGAGACGAGTGCCTTGATGGTGCTTATGGGCGCTGGTCTGCTGATCGCCGTGAACGTGGCCGACTGGCGGATCATCCTGTCGGTCCTCGTCGGTGGTTTCCTGACGGCCGGTGTGCTGTACGCGGTCAACATCGACCCCTTCAATGGCGTCCCGCCGCACTACCACATGGTCATGGGCAGCATCCTGTTCGCCGCTGTCTTTATGGCGACGGACCCCGTCACGGCGGCATCGACCACAATGGGCAAGTGGATCTACGGATTCCTGATCGGTGTCTTCGGCATCATCATCCGAGTGCTCAACCCTGCGTATCCCGAGGGCTGGATGCTCGCTATCCTTCTCATGAACGTCTTCGCTCCGACGATCGAC
>JBCDHV010000211.1:0-6826 GCA_038749615.1 Bacteroidota bacterium | reverse complement strand
CGGCGGTCACGTTTTACCTGCATCTCAAGGAGTGTGAGTGGCGGTTCAACCACCGGCGTCAGGATTTGTACCAAGCGCTCTTGGAACTGCTTCGTCGTCATCCGATCTAGTTCATCCAGCGACGTTTGCTTCCTAAGACCCAAACTAAACCCCAAACACTAGGCGGAGCCGCACACTAAACACTCGGCGAAGCCACACACTCAGCGAAGCTGCCATTCACTCCACAACGAGCGATTCCAGAAACAGCAATTCGCACGCGCCATTTCCCACGTCCGTCCGGGAGGTTGAGGAGCGCCAGTTGGCACCGTTCGAAAGCTTGACGTTGACGAGCCGGCCTTCGAGTTGCACGACGTGTCCGGGCTTCACGCTGCGCAGTTGCCCGGCCAGCGCATCCGATGCCGGAATGACGTGAATGTTCGTGCTTTGCTTGACCACGTCCAATTTTGACAGAGCAAGGTGCGCGGGAGCATTCTGGTCGCGCTGCCAGAAATAGAAGCGGTTGTGTTGGTCGATGTCCATGTGCTCCAACACGGCTGAGTCCGACATCCGGCCCCATCCCACCGCCAAATCAACCGGAGCAAGCCGGCCCTCATCGCCTCCGCGGTACCATTCCGTGCTCAGCACCCGAGCTGCGGCCGAGAACTCTGCCACAGGCCGAACCGCCAGCCCCTTGTGCAAAAACAACCGCGGCTCCTCGATGCGCGTCTGCACCGGCGCATCGGCCACCAAGATTCCCGCCGGCCGGTCGATGGACGACGAACAGCCCGCGAGGAAAAGCACGAGTAAACAAAGACGCATCAGAAGTTTGTTGGGCCGGCTCTGGATTGTGGACGTGGGCTGCAACAAAGATACCTCCTCTCTCCTGTGAAGAAGAGGAAAGATAATCCTCACACAAACGAAGCTGTAGAAGCAGATGCGCTGGTTGAGTTGATCGCTGGCTTCAAAACGTCGGCCTAGCCGGATAGATTCATATCGACATAGCCATTCTAGGGTAGGCGAGACTTGTGTAAAAAAAGACAGGTAGTTAGGCTAGGTGGAATCCTCAGCCTAGCCCAGACTATGTTTTACCATAACATCACTGGATACCGAGCCCATCTGCCCGGCAGCGGTGACGAAGATGACCGCGCTCGTCTAGTCACGTTGCTTACCGTGGTCGGTCTCCATCCGGAGGCATTGACAGAAGCGCTGTGGAAGTGTAAGCAAGTGGGTGACCGGGCAGGTCGGGTACATATCCTAACGACGCTGACCGGGCACGAACGGATGAAAACGGCCCTGTTCGAGGGAGGGGAGGCGTCGGTTTGGAGCCGGTTTTGCCAAGAGGCTCTTGAGGTCGACCCCTTTAAGCCTGACATCCACGTCCCGTTACGGCCAAACGGCTCGCGTCTCATCGACATCCATAAGCGCGAAGATGACCTGGCATACGGGGACTACTGCTACACTCTAGTAAGAAGGCTGACGGACAAAGCTGATGAGGCTCCACTCGTTGCCTGCATCTCGGGGGGGAGGCGGACGATGAGCGCTCATGTGCTGACTGCCATGTCGATCTGTGCTCGCCCAAACGACCGCGTCATCCACGTCCTCTCAGATCCAGAGCCGGAGCGAGGCGAGACGATATACTGGCCTGGGCATCGTGGGCGTAGACTGAACTTGGTCCATGTGGATATGCCGTTTCCGCGCATCCGGCCGGTCTTACAGGAGGAATTCCTCGAACGGCTCAACGGGCAGTACGATCTCAGGACACTCACGAGAGTGCTGTGCGACTACAACATCGAGGCCGTGCCGGAGAGCGTCCGTATCGTGCTCCCGACTGATCTTGGGCACCGGACCACCGTCGGCTTACTCGACGCAGATCAGGACACGCTCGCTGAAACCACCTTCACGGGCAGAATCCTCGCTACGTTTTTGCTTTTAGCAGACCGGTTAGAAGGCGCGCGTAGGCAAACCGGTGCAAACATTGGAGCGATCAAGGTTGACCCAGAGGGCTCCACCGAGGCCTCCGCATCTCTCATTGGAAGGGACGCAGCAGAATGCCGGCGAGCCGTCTTTAGCTGGTGCCGGGACCCAGCCGAACGAGCAGCTGTCGTACCATGGACCAAAGAGGACGCGATAAAAGCAGTCAGCCGGCTGAACACAAAGAGCGGCATCAAGCGAAAGGGCGTGCCGCACCTATTTCGGAAGTACCTGCATTTCAGGTCGTCTCCAGGGCACGTGCTGAAAAAAGCCGGTGTTGAGGGGATAACCGACGAGAATGTCCGGTATCGTCACTGGAGTAGCCTGCATCACTTAAACGTGGACATTATCTGCCCAGATGGTGGCCCACGTGACGCCAGCCGCAGGCAGTGGCCATTTCAGTACATCCCTTGCCCACGCCGGCCCTAAGGGAACGGTAGGAGCGTTGACTCCGCAGGATGCCTCATCGTATGTTGCCTGAGAGGCAACAGCACATCGATTCAAGTCTAGGAGGCACTGCTCATGCGTACGGGCAGAACCGTCGGCCTGTGTACACGCGCTCTTCTGTGTACCGGTCTGATGATCATCGTATGTGTACCCACACGCTATGCATTGGGCCAACGTGTGGATTGGATTCGCGAGCCGGCGAGTGCATCACTGGGGGTGACCACGCTCTCAGGATCGCACGTTAACCGCGCGGGGCTTCACGCAAGGATTGGTATGCCGGCTCTGGGAACAGAGTGGATCGATCTGACGGTGACGGGTGAGGCGTTGGCGTTGGGAAGTGCCTCTGATTTGGGGATGCCTGGGCCAAAGGCAACGGGTGCATCCGCCCTAGGCGTGCGAGTCCGGTTGGGCTCGATACACACGCTGCGCCACGAGGTGGCCTACCGCATGCTGTACTACGGGTCCACCGACGAGACCTCACACTGGTCGGGGAGTATCTCGTATGCCATCGTTACACCGAGCTACAGGCTCGAAGGCATCTACGAGAATGACAATCTAGCGTGGCAGGGGCACGATTCGTACCGAACGTTCGCTGGGCGCATCCGCATGCTATGGCCAAACGGAGCCGAAGGAGCGTACGGGATCGGTGCAAGTGTACTGTTCTGGACCGGGTCGATCCAGGGGCTGGGGTACGGGAAGCGCGGGCAGTTCTACGACATGACAGGGCAGCACGGGGGCCAATATTCTCACGGGATCGTCAGCCTGGACGGGTACCTGCACGGGTGGAAGCTCTCCGTCGGTATCGATGCCGAGGCGATCCGTACGGTACCGCAAGACGTGCTTCACTGGGTGGTGGAGAAGAGCCGCATCCCGGCTGTCGACCGGCCCACGCGGCTCTACGTGCAACTCGGCTGGCGCGTGCCGAGGCTGTTGTTTTGACGGGCTATTTTGACGTGCTGCTTGAACGGGGCAGGCATAAGCGCTCGCGAACGCTTGGCCGAGCTGTCCCGGGCAGGCCAGTGAGCTTGTCACCACCGATGGACAAGCCATCCAACATGCACCGAAACAACCCGGCCAAGCGCCGAGAGGGCATCACTCCTAGCGCTGCTTCTCGACGAGCGAGAACGTCAGCGTGCGCCGGGCGGCTTTGCGCCCACAGATCGCGTCGACCTGAAACGGGGCGCACTCGCCGGCGATCACGGGTCCATCCGGCGTGAGGACCGCATCGTACGTGCGAGCAGGGACCGTGCGGCTGCGGACGGCTTCTTGCTTGCTGGCGACGCGGATCCAGCCGTCGTAGCCACTTGGCTTGAGCGTCAACATACCACCCGAAACGCTGTAGCGGCCTCGTTCGTCGACCTCGGTCGCACTTCGAAAGGTACCCGTCGACACCTGCGCCGAGTAGTCGAGCGTGTACGTCCCGTTCGCCTTGAAGTGATACACGAGGCGCATCCCCTGAGTGTTCGTCCGGCCAACGTCTCTGCGGTTCATCGAACCCATGCCTTCGTAAGCGATCCACCGGCCCTGGAGCGCGCGTTTCGTCAGTGGTTTTCCATCGATCTTACCGCCGCGCCGGACGCTCGACGTGTAGAAATCGGTTTGCTCGACTTGCCCAGAGGCGTCGGTAAAGTTCGTCCCTACCGCAACCGACCGGCCTGTCGCGTGATGCAGGTAGCTTACGTTGTTCAAGTTGCCGGGTACGGCGGAGTACGCCACCGTGGCCAGAAGTCCGGGGGCATTGATCTGGTCGAACATCCCAGCTGGCGCGGCGATGAGAGTGAGCAGAGCGTAGCGCTGCCGGGTTTCTCGGGCGAGCAGGGCAAACGCCTTGTACGACCCATCCGCGGTAGTAAACTCTGCGCTCCGCTTGTTCGATGCGACCGTCGCCGGCGAGAACTGCCCGCGTTTCGTTCCGGTGAGAAGCTTGGCCAAAGCCGGCGGGTCGAGCCAGCGCGTCGACGACGGGACTTTCAAGACGAAGATGAGCGGCCGTTCTGGCCGAGGGCCGGTGATGTAGAGGTGATTGGTGTCGTTACCTTCTCGGTGGACGTTCCAGTCGGCCGGCACTTGGATGGAGATGTGGCGGTCGGTGTAGGGCCTGAGTTCGAGATCGTCGGCTGAGACGGGGGTAAAGGTAAGTAGCGTAGCGAGTAGCGTGAAGAGCATGGGGAGAGGAGCATAGTTGAGAGGGAGACGCTGTGGTATGGCCGCAAACTTCTCAAATACGATGCCAGGTGTAACGGGTCACTTTCCGCGAACGGTCGTTCTGGCCGGCTGAACGGTTGCCTCCTACGCGATGTTGGGGACATGCCATGTTGGGGACATCGACGCCCAACAAAAAAACGCCGGCTCCGCGAAGTGCGAAGCCGGCGTTTAGAGCTCCCCGGGTAGGACTCGAACCTACAACCCTCTGGTTAACAGCCAGATGCTCTGCCATTGAGCTACCGAGGAATGACAGGACGGCAAGTATACGGGCCTGTCGCCGGTAGGGTCAAGAGGTCGAGGAGGGTTTAAGGGTTTTTCAAGGAGGGTGAGCTGGTGGGTCGGTTGGGGGGCATGTTTACAGTCAAAGAGGCCCGCCAACCGGCCCACCATACGTCTACCCACCCATCTCCTTCACATTGTTCTCGCGGTTGACGTCCGGCAAGAAACCCTCAGGGTCTAGTTCTACCTTGGCGACCTCGCCGGCTGGGAAGGTGACATCGGCGGCGGTGGCACCGGCGAGCCAGACTTCTAGAGGGATGCGCTCGTCGGCGGTGCGGCCGTCGGTGTAGGTCAAGCGGACGAGCGCCGGCAGGGTGACGCCCCCTTGATCGAGCACCTCAACGGTCACGTCTTCCTCGCCGACCATCACGTTGCCAACGGCATGATCCAGGACGGCCGTCTCCATGTAGAAACTGCGCCAGAACGGGTCATAGTCTTCTCCGAGGCCGGCGTTCATGACGCGGAAGAAGTCGTACGGGTAGGGGTGTTTGTACATCCAGGTGAGGGCGTACGTGCGGTAGGCTTGGTCGAATTTCTCCTGGCCGAAGATGCCGCGGACCGCGTGCAGGCCCAGGCTCGGCTTGTTGTAGAGCGCGATGCCACGGGAGGGATCGCCGACAGGGAAGAGGTCGCTGTGGCGGTTGATCTCAAGTTCGCGCCCGGTGCCGGCGATGCGGTAGTACGACTGGGAGGCCGGATTCCAGCGGTCGCCATCCTCGTAGAAATCGTTGAAGCCTTCGTTCGTGTTGTAGCTCGTCAGGCCTTCGTCCATCCAGCCAAACGCCTTCTCGTTCTGCGCCACGATCATCGGCACCCACATGTGGGAGAGTTCGTGATACGTCACACTCATCAGTGGGCGCGGAGGCATGCGGCTCGAAATGAGCGTCACCATCGGATACTCCATGCCGCCGCCAGACGATAAGCCTTCCATCACGGTGATCTGCGGATCCGGGTACGGGAAGAGCAACTCGGAGAGGTGTTCGATCGAGAACTGGGCATAGATCGCAGCGTCGGCCCACGGTTCGAACTCAGGGCGGTAGAAGCTGTGGACCATCACGGTTTCTCCACCGGCCCCATTGGTCGTCGTGGTGGCGTCCCAGACGTACTGATCGGATGTGCCCCAAACGAAGTCACGCACCCGAAAGGCCTCGAAGTGCCAGGTGTGCGTCTCCGAGCCGGCGGCCGTGCCCTCGCCAGTCTCCTCAGCCGTGACCACACGGACGGTCTCGCGTGTCTGCGCGGCCTCGGCGAGCCGCTCACGGGTCGTTTCGGAAAGGACGGCTTCAGGGTTCTTCAGCACGCCCGTCGCGCCGACGAGGTAGCCGGCGGGCACGGTGATCTCGACGTTGTAATCAGCAAAGCCCATGTAGAACTCGCCTTGCCCGAGGTAGGGATCAGCGACCCAGCCCTCGACATCGTCGTACACAGCAAACTGCGGATACCAGTAGCTCGCGAAGTACGTCGGGCCGTTCTGCCCGCCGCGGAAGGTGTCCTCCGGCATCCGGTAAGCCCATGCGATACTGAACTCAGCGGTTCCGCCAGAACGCACGGGTTCGCCGAGGTTCAGGTACATGATCGTCCCGTTGATGAAGTAACCGGGCGAGGCCTGAAACTCACGCGGGTTCGAGTGCTCCGTGATCGTACTGTCGCCGTAGGTGATGCTGACCAACTCGAAGCCGTTCGTCGTTTTGACAGGCCGGTTGCGGACGGCACCCGGGCTCCAGAGGTTTTGCCGGAGGTGCAGGATCAGGACCGGCAGATCGTCAGGGGAGTTGTTTTCGTACCGGAGGTTCACATTGGCCTGCACACGCCCGGACTCGGGGTCGAGCGTGGCATCAATGTCGTAAGCAGCGAAATTCTGCCAGTAGTTCGGTCCCGGCTTGCCATCGGGCGTCCGCGTGCCGTTCTCCACAGCTTGTTGGTAGCCCGGCGTGGGGACGATGGG
>JBCDHV010000210.1:0-6848 GCA_038749615.1 Bacteroidota bacterium | reverse complement strand
GGTGGCCAGCTGATGACGCCCGAATACGCTGCGCCGGAACAGATCAGCGGAGGCGACACGACGACGGCGACTGACGTGTATGCCCTCGGGCTGTTGCTGTACGAACTGTTGACCGGCCAACGTGCCCAGCAGTTCGACAGCCAGGCACCGTCCGTCATCGAGCGGGTCATCTGTGATACGGAGCCTCCCCGGCCTAGCACGACGTCCAGGCTGCCCCACATTTCAGCGCGCCGGCTTGCTGGGGACTTGGATACCATTGTCCTGAAGGCGCTGCAAAAAAGCCCAGAGCGCCGCTACGCTTCCGCCGAAGCCTTGGCTGCGGACATCCGCCGGCATCTCGACGGGCTGCCAATTCTGGCTCGGCCGGATTCGTTTAGCTACCGGGCCGGCAAATTCGCGCGCCGGCATCGCATCGGCCTTGCAACCGTAGCCGGCGTCTTGGCGCTCATAGCCGTCTTCGTCGTCCAGCTCGTCCGGGAGCGTGACCGGGCGCGGGTCGAGGCCAACAAGGCAACCGCAGTCAGCGACTTTCTCATTGATCTGTTTCGTTCTTCGAACCCCCACGTGGCCCAGGGGGATACGCTCACGGTCTACGACATCCTGGAACGTGGCTCCTCACGGATCGAGGGCGAATTGGCCGAACAACCGCTCGTCCGCGCCAAACTGCTTGGTACGTTGGGGACCATCCACCGGGAATTGGGCCAACTGGAACGGGCGGATTCCCTGGCCCAGAGCGCCCTTTCTATCCTCCAAGATGCTGGAGCAGAGAACACCGTCGAGTACGCTGAGGCCTTACACGTGTACGGCTTGGCAGAGCTTTTCATCGGCAACTACGGCCAAGCAGATTCGACGCTGACGGAGGCTGCACGGCTGTTGGAGGCACGTGCGGGGCCAGACGCAGAGATTACCATCCGGTCGCAGATAGATCTGGGTACGGTGTGGATGGAGTTGGGACGGCTTGAAGACGCAGAGCGCATACTACGAGGGGCCCTCAGTGCCCGTCTTCAACGTCATGGCCCTGACGGCGAGCTCACGGCTGTGGCCCAGAACACGCTTGGCGACGTGATGCAGGAAATGGACCGAGTAGAGGAAGCCGAGGCGCTCTACAAGGCAGCTCTGGCTACGCATCTCAAGCGACACGGCGAGGTCCATTCGCTCACCTCTCTGAACCTGTACAACCTGGGCTACCTGTACTCGACGACGAGCCGGCTCAACGAGGCGCTCGACCTCTACGAACGCGTTCTTGCCATCGACCGACAGGTCTTCGGATCACTCCATCCAGAGATCGCTATCACCTTGAACAATATCGGGTTGTTGCTCTCCACCATGGGCCGGCATCTCGAAGCCGTTGAGTATTTCGAGCAAGCTCTAGCTATCCTGAACGGTGCGTACGGCGCGAGTCATCCACACACCACCATCACCCTACTCAACCTCGGCACTACGTACCACCGAAGTGGGCAGTACGCCCTGTCAGAGCCTATTCTCCGGCGCGTCGTGACCTATGAGGAGCAAGAATACGGAATGGACCACCATTACGTGTCCAACAGCCTGCTTCACCTCGGCACTCTCCTCCTGGATGCCGGCCGGGCGGCAGAAGCTCGCCCCATTCTGGAGCGTGGGCTTGGCATCGCTGAGGCAGCACTTCCCACTCCGCACCGGTTCACTGCCCGGCTTCAGCTACAGCTGGCGCGCCTTGCTCTTCAAGACGACCGGCTTGAGAAATCCCAAGTGCTGTTGGACGCTGCCGGCCCGCAACTCGATGCCGTGCTGTCCCCACCACATGAGGCCCTGGCCGAGTATGCTCTGGTCCGTGCCCAGCTCCACCACGCTCAGGGCGATGCGGCGGCGGCGGCCCCGTTCGAGGCTGCAGTGGCCGCAGACACCCTGGCTCAGAAAGGCCGGCTGGCGATTTACTTCGGTGGGTGAGTAAATGAGCGGCCAAGTTGACGAGTGGATGAGTAGAACGCGTCGACCGCTACGCAGCCTGGCCATGACCACTCATCTACTCATCCACGTAGCTTCCCTTCAACTCCGCCACCTCAATCAATCCCGCCTCCCATGTCGCCGCCTTCGAAGTCACCGCGGCTGCGGTTCCGGCGCTGGTTGCTACGGTTTTGATCGCCGAAGTTGTACGTGAAGGTCAGATACGCTTCGCGAGCTCCCCAACGGCGGGTGCTTTCTTGGCGGAAGAACTCGTCGCCGACGTCAAAATTGAAGCCCATCGTATCGAAGGCGTCGTTCACGCGGAGGCTGAGGTTCGCACGGTTGTTCATCAGCCTCTGGCGTAGGGCAAAGCTGGTCCGGTAAAACGCCCCGATCCGGCCCAGGGCCACCTCGCGTGGTGCGCGGTAGAACTGCGTGATCTGCAAATCGAGCACGGGGGTGATCTGCACGGAGGCGTTGCCACGGACGAACCACCCGAAGGCGCTGTTGCTCAGATTGGCATCCACGTTCGCGGCGTCGGTCTGCTCACGGAAAGCGTTCCCGCTCGCCACGAGGTTGAGCCGCCGGCCAAACCGCAGGGTCCCGATGAGCTCGAGCCCCCAAGAGTCTTCCGTATCGAAGTTCTCCCGAGTGGTCGTGGACACCCCGTTTGCGTCCACGACTTTCACGCGCTGGATGGTGTTGTACGTCCGGCGGAAGTACGGCGTCACACTGAACGTACCGCGTTCCGAGAACCGGTTGTAGCCCACTTCGACGGCGTGGATGAATTCAGGGTCGAGGAAAGGATTGCCTCGGCGAATGTTGAGTGGGTCCTCGACGGAGGCAAACGGGTTGAGTGCGCGCGTCCGGGGGCGGTTGACGCGCTTGCTGTAGCTCGCCCGGATCGATTGCGTTTCACCCAGCGCGTAGTTGACGAACATGCTCGGGTATAACGTGAAGTAGTCGTTCTCGAACGTCTCATCCGTCGTGATCAACTCGGAGGTCGTCAGGGCCGATTCGGCACGGAGGCCTGCCTGAACCGTAAACTTACCGATGGGCTGCTCAAACGTCGTGTAGACTGCGTGGACCTGCTCCTCGTAGTCGAACTGGTTGTTCAGCCCCACGGTAGGCTCGAAGGCTTCCCCGGGTGCTTGCGTTTCACCAAAGAACGAGGTGTCGATCAGGCGAATCGTGCTCCGGTAGCCGGCTTCGAGTTTCTGGCCGCCCGGAAACGGACGGGTGTAGTCGAGCCCAGCGATGAACTGGTCATTCGTGTCATCCGTCGTGGCGCGCTCTAGTGGTGCGATGAGATCCGAGCGCGAGCCGTCGGGGTTGAAGTTGATCTGTTCGATGTTCTCGATCTCCTCTTCCGTAGAACGGTTGAAGCTCAGTTCGGCCTTGACAGTGTGATCACTGGCCCCGCCCACATTCAGATCATAGGTGAGCGCATACTCGGTGTTGAGCCCATCCTCGTCTTCGAGATTGAACCGGTCGTAGCGCCGGAACGGATCGCGCGAGGCGTCGAGGAACGAGCTGGCTTGGAACTCCTCGTCGTCAGAGTCGCGCAAGCTGATGATCGTCGACAGTCCGATGCGGGCGTTCCGGCTCACGGTGTAGTCGTACGATACGTTGAAGAGGTGGGACATCCGTTGCCGGTCTCCGCTGCCGTCTTGGGAGAGGAACGTCGTCTCCTCCGTGAAGAAGTTCTCCCGGAAGTTGTCGCTCACGGTCTCACGCTGGTCGTTCCGAAACGCATAGTTGACGAAGAGATTCGACCGGCCCCGCTGGTAGTTCACGTTGACGCCGGCGTTGTATCCACCCTGTGTGCCGGCTCCGCCTTGTGCCGTGCCGTTCAGCCCCAACTCGGTCTCTTCCTTCAGGACGATATTGATGATCCCGCTCATCCCTTCGGGGTCAAACTTTGCCGAAGGGTTGGGAATCACCTCGACGCGGTCTACCCCGTCGCCTGGCAACTGCTGGAGCAGCGCGGCCAGACTCTCTCCCGTAACCGGTACAGCCCGCCCGTTAATCTGGATGGCGACGTTGGAGTTGCCTCTCAGGCTCACGTTGCCGTCGATGTCGACATCCACACTCGGAATGTTGCGCAGGACGTCGGTCGTGGAGCCACCGGAGGCTGTGATTTGATCTCGCGTGCTGTACACGTTTCGGTCGACGCCAATCTGCACGAAGTTGCGCTCTGCAGACACCTCGACCTCACCGATTTGCGCCAGATCCGGTGCAAGTTGGATCGTCCCGAGATCGGCTTGAAGCCCCTGCCGGCCCAGCCGGATGTCATCGACGCGTTGCGTCTGGTAGCCGATGAAACTGATGCGGGCGTAGTAGCGGCCAGGGCGAAGGCCGTCAACGGTAAACTTTCCCTCTGCGTCAGTCACGGCACCTGCAGCCAGTGTGGAATCGCGGACGGACCAGACTGCTACCGTGCCGTACTCGATGGGTGTGCCGGCGTCCCCATCCACCACACGGCCGCTGACTTCCGCTTGAGGCATCTGCCCCCCCCCCGAGCGGCGGGAGCGTTGTGCATCTGCGAGTTCAACGCAGGCGAATATGAGGAGGACAGAAAAGATGGTGACGTTTCGTAGCATGGATGGGTCCTGAGTGTGGAAGTGTTTTGCAAGCGTCTTGCAGGCTCTAACGGACGCCGACGGTCGAAGAAACCAAGGCAGAGCACTCTGCCAATTGCTGGACAAGCGGGGAAGGGAATTTGGAGAGAGGACGAGGTGTACCCCGTTCCCTTTTACTGCGTTCCTCCGCTTACCGTTCAGGACCGCCACTCACCGTTCTGTAGCGGAAGTGTGTCAATTCTGTGACAGAGCATCCGGTACCACCCATTTCGCCGGATCCCCGCTCACAGCCGCCTTCATCAAGACGGGCCGGCTCATGTTTCGCCGGCAGCGAATGCAGCCGCGTCAGCAAGCGTGCAGGACGAGGCCTCACTGCTTGAACGTATCTCGCTAGCCGTTTCTATCCACACATGCAACACGACAGTACACAATACATAACTTCTGTTATACATGTCCTACAACAGTATATAATGATAACGCGTATATTTGGCCGGCAAATCTGAAGCGCTACCAAACAGATACGGTTCCCATCCACGTATCTCACCCCTATCCACTCACTCAGAACCAACACATGGCAAACACAAAAAAACTAGTCTCAGCGGCAGCTAAACGCCGGCTAGACGAACTCGTCGAACAAGGCGGTCAAAACGGCGCACGCGCCCAGGCCATCCTCGCCGTTAACGGAGGCGCAACTCGCGTCCAAGCCGCGGCAGAGGCAGGGCTTGCGAAGACCCAAGTAGATTACCTTATCGCTCGGTTCCGCGCCATGGGCGTCAAGATGTTCGAATCTACACGGCGCAGTCGGTCTTCCGTCCCTCCCCCAGAACCGACCCCTCGAACTCGCCGCCGCCGCCGTACAGCTGCTGCTGAAACTGCTCCGCCGCCGGCCCCACCAGCCCCTGAGCCCATTCCCGAACCTCCAGTTGCCGAGGAGCAGAAGGACGCTTCAGAGGAGAAACCCAAAAAGAAGAAGGCTGTCAAGAAAAAGGACAAGAAGGCCGATAAAAAGAAGAAGGACGCCAAGAAAAAGGACAAGAAGTCCAAAAAGAAAGCCGACAAAAAGAAGGCCGATAAAAAGAAGAAGGACGCCAAGAAAAAGGACAAGAAGTCCAAAAAGAAAGCCGACAAAAAGAAAGGCAGCAAGAAGAAGAAAAAGTAGCACCTGACAAAAAGGGCTGCCCGCACGAGTGGGCAGCCCTTTTCCGTTCGCTTCGCGCTGCTCCTTGCCGGCGAGCAGCCGCTGGTTTATCAGACCGTAATCGCCTCTCCCTGCTTAGGAGAATAGACTTCGATCTCAGGGTGAAAATACCGGATGTTGTCTGCCATCCAGTCCCGAGCCGGCGTTTCGCCGTGCACCAAGACCACTTTCTTCGGCTTCATCTGCTCGACGAGCTTAAGGAGATCGCGGCGGTGACTGTGACCGCTGAGCCGGAATTTGTCGACTTCAGCACGTACTGGCTTGGGCCCGTACAATTTGTTGATGGTCACCTCGGTGCCGGCACCTTTCTGGCGAGCTTGATGCAGCAGATAAGCCGGCGAGTCCTCTTTCGCATATCCGACGAAGAAAATGCCGTTCTTCTCTTCCTCCATCAGGCGGAGGGCGAGGACGTTGGATAACGTACGTTCGAAGAGCATACCGCTCGCAGCAACAAAGATGGACGGAGTCTCCATCAGGGCTGGAAGCCGGTCATTGTTGCGCGGGACGCGTTTCTGTGAGACCCCGTAGACTTCAAATTCCTCGTCCACACGAGGCGAAATGTGGCGTGTTTTATCGTACACGTCTGCGATGGCGCGCATGGAGCCATTCGTGTACACAGGGGTATCTGCGGGGATGAGGCCGTCGTCTTTGAACTGCCCAATCAGCGCAATAATCTCCTGTGCGCGGCCGAGCGCAAAAACAGGCAACAAGACGTTTCCTCCCCGCTTGAGCGTTCGCTTGATCGCTTCGCCGAGCAAACGTTCTTGCTCCTGCCGGTTCGTCAATTCGGCCGTGGGGTCAGCACCGAGAGTGGATTCCAACAGAAGGATATCGATGGGGCCCTCGGGGTAGTCCCCTCCTGGGTGAATTGTCTGCTTCCGCAGGTTCGTATCGCTCGTGTAGAAGAGCGACCGGACCTCGTTGTCCTCTTCGAACTCGATAAACACGCCGGCTGCACCGAGCACGTGGCCGGCATGGTAAAACGTCGCCTGAGCCGGCTCTTCGGTAAAAAACTCAGGGTCTTCGTCGAGCCCTGGCAGATCGAACGGCGTATCGAGATCATGCGCGAGGTAGACGTAGGAGAGCGCCTCGGCCTGCTCACGGGTAAAGAGGGGCGCAGCCGTGGTCGATCCTTCGAGGACGCG
>JBCDHV010000209.1:0-6893 GCA_038749615.1 Bacteroidota bacterium | reverse complement strand
CTGGGTCAGCTCGGCCTAGAGCAAGACGCGCCCTTGCTGGCTCGGTGGCTCGACCAAGGCAGTACGTGGCATCTGCGCGTGAACGCGGCACGGGCTCTCCAGCCTATTGCCTACATGCCGGAAGCGTGGCCGGCCTTGATCGACGCCCTGACCGATCCGCATCCGCATCCGTCGGTCGCTGCCGCCGAGGCGCTTGCCGGAGCCGATTCGCTCCCGCCGCCGGCGTTGGATGCCCTCGAAGCATTGCCACCTCAACCTTGGCGCGTCGAAGATCACATCCTGACCGCGTTGGCTGTGGCAGGCCGGGACGCCCGCGTACTGACGTCGTTCGACAAGCTTCGCCCCATCAACACCTACGAGGCCACCGTCGGGTACCGGGCACTCAGTTACATAGACGATCCGGTGGCGCTCGAATGGCTGGCTGCTGGTGTAGAGGACCCACGCCGGCGGGTCGCCTACACGGCGCTGAACGCCCTCGCCGAGCGCTGGGAAGACGACCGGTTCGACCCGAGGCTTCGGCAGCGCTACTACCGGATTTTCCTGAAAGGGCTGGAGCGCGAGGGGATGGCCGTCCCTTACACGGCCGTTGGGCTGCTCGCAGACTCGGTGCTGGCCCCACTGGGCAGTCTGGAACGCCTCGCCGAGGCCTATGAGACTTGGAGCGTGCCGGATCAAGCCGACGCGATGGCCCGCACGGTCGACCTGCTCGCGGCCACAGGGGAGATGCGATACCTCCCATTGGCGCAATCCGCGGCCACAAGTTCAGATCCCATTCTGCGAGATGCCGGCCGGCAAGCGGTGCAGACACTTGGCGAAGATCCTGGACCAGAGCCGGCTGCCGAGGTGCCTGAGATCGATTGGGACTACCTGCGGTCTCTTGGGCCTTCGCCCACGATGGAGTTCAACACGGGCCGGGGCTCGTTTATCGCGGTCCTGGACGTGGAATCGGCTCCGCTTACCGTTCAGACCATGGTGCGGCTAGCTCAGGTAGGCCGGTTTGATGGCACGCGCTTCCACCGCGTCGTTCCAAACTTCGTCCTCCAGGGAGGCGACGTGGCCTTCGATGTGGGCTTTGGGGGGCCAGGAACGACGATTGTGAGCGAGTTCACGCGCACGCCCTACGGTACAGGCACGTTGGGGATGGCGAGTGCTGGAAAAGACACGGAAGGCTCCCAGTTCTTCGTCACGCATGCGCCCCAGCCTCACTTGGACGGCCGCTACACCGTGTTCGGGCAAGTGGCTGCGGCACAAGGCATTGCCGATCGGGTGGCTCAGGGCGATCTGCTGCGCCGGCTGCTCATCACGGCGCGCCCTTAGGTCTGCACTAGACCTCTACTTCTCTACGACTTGCACCTTCCCGATGCTCGACGTGATGAAGATCTGGAAAGCGTTCGCTTCTGAGCTACGGTTGCGCCAGTTGCCGGCGTCATCCTTCTTGAAGGCGCGCGGCATATCGAGCGACATCCCCCAACTATCCGGTGCGTTGAGAACTACGTTGGCCGCTTTCGGGACAAAAATCGTGGTCGATGCAACGCCCGTCTCGATATGAACCTGCCGGTCGCGGAGCAACCGGGCATCCGTCCCAAAGTCGAGCAGGAATTTGCCGATCCCGCCTTCGAAGCTGATCACCTTAGCCCGGGTATTGCCGAGCCCGTACGCTTGAAATTCGCTCGCGCCGGCTTCGATGTCGAGCATTTCCATCTCGATGCCGTTGAGCCGGTTGAAGCGCAGCACTGAACGGCTGGCTCCGAGCTCGAGGTCGAGTTGACGGACCTTGAGCCCTGTGAGATCGACCTCCGCTTTGGCCGCACTGATGGCGAGATCGATGTCCAAGGGAACGCTGTCGGTCAGGTAGAGCAACCACTCACTCGATTTGATCGACGAGAGGCTCGTGATGCCTACGTTCTCGTTTTTCTTCGTGGTTAGCCCAACATCGAGCTCCGCTTCACTGCCATCCGCGTCAAACTCGAAGGTTGGTTTGAGCTTCTCGTTTTCCAGGGCCACTTCGGCCTGGAAGAGAAAGTCACGCTCGGCCCGTCCGATCAGGATGTTGCCCATCGAGAGGTCCATCGTGACATCAATCGACTCGATTCCACGGTCGGCCGGCACTTCGAATACGTACTGGTCTGTCTCCGTATCCCCCACGATGCCCTCAACGGCCGGCAACCCGATAAACAGGGTCAGGCCGGTGATCAGGCGGACGGTATGCGTGCGGAGGTGGGGCATCAAGCGATACAGCAGCGGCTAGGCGCTGCAACAGAAAGCTGGTTGGAAACGGGCTGTACGTCGGGCATTCGGAGCACCGCGTACGCAAGACGAACCGTGCGAGTTACGCCGTGACGTGTGGATTTTGGACGAGCGGCGCTCAGCAAGGCGCTACATGGCTTCGCGCTTGTGGCGAAGGTTCTTGTAAAGCAGCTCCCGAGCGCGGAAGATGTGTGCCTTTACAGTGCCCAAAGGAAGCTCAAGGGCCGTGGCGATTTCGTCGTACGTCATCTCCTGCTGGTGCCGCATCACAATGACGCGGTTGTACTTGGGTGGGAGCGCGTCGATGGCATCCTGAATGAGATCTCGCCGTTGATCCTCGACGATGTGCCGGTCGGGCCGGTAGGTCGTGTCAGGCAGTTCGAAGGACAACTCGCCGTCCTTGGTCTGCATGGGCTGGTCGATCGACATCGTAGAGAGCCGGCGGCGGCGGAGATGGTCGATCGTATGGTTCGTCGCGATCTTGTAGAGCCACGTCGAGAAGGCATAGCGCGTCGAGTACGATGAGAGCGACGAAAAAGCCTTGATGAAGACCTCCTGCACCAGATCCTCGACGTTCTCCCGGTCCCGGACCATGCGCGAGACGTGGTGCGTGATCGGCCCACGATACTTCCTCATGAGGTCCTCGTACGCCGCCTGCTGCCCATCGAGCGCACGCTGCACGGTCTCCTGATCTTGCAGGCTTGAGGCAGAGGGTTGCTTGGTAGAAGGCTTCATGTGGTGGGGGAGAGGGCGGTGGGACCTGTCAAATTACGCGGGAGCAGTACGCCGGTTCGCGGTTCGCGGCAAGGAACGGCAAAGGCCCGGTTTTCGTGCCGGTGCAGACGCTAGCCGGCCCATCTGGCGAAAAATATCAGCCAGATGACCAGATACCGTACGTTTTTGCGTACTTACAGGGTACGAGTGCCCCTTGAAATTCGCTGGAACCCTACCGTCATGCACCGACTTTCCTTCTCCCTGGCCGCGGCCGTCGCGCTTCTGTTTTGCTTCGAGACGCCGGCGAGCGCGCAATATAGTCAGCCGTTCTCAGTTGTGAGTAGCGGTGCGACCAACGCGTCGGGTGGCAACTACACGAACCGCGGAACGGTTGGGCAGGCTGTCGTGGGCCGGCCATCGGGCGGCAACTACACGACAGGCCAGGGATTCTGGTACCTGCTCGGATCGTCCGCTTCTGGAGCCTCGCTCGCCGACCTCGATGTGCTGCTGGCAGGTCTTTACGCCGGAGGTGGAGCCATGACTGCTGCCGCCGGCATCCCCACGGCCCAGCCGTTCAACACGGGCCCTTGGAATTACTCGGGGACTGAATCGGTGGGGTCTGTTCCTTCCGGCGTTGCCGACTGGGTCCTCGTCCGGCTCTACAACGGAAGCCAGGTCTTGCAAGCCCAGCGTGCCGCGTTCGTCAAAACCGACGGCAGTGTGACCGATCTCGACGGCACGAGCGCGGTCGAATTCGCGGGCTTGGCACCAGGCAGCTACTTCATCGTCATCGACAGCCGGAACCACCTCGCCGTACGTTCAGCCAGCACCCAGAGTTTTTCCGCCGGCGGGACCACGGCCGTCAACTTTGAAACCAGTGCGAGCGCGGCCTTTGGCACCAACGCCGTCCAGTCGCTCGGAGGCGGATTGTTCGGCATGAGAGCCGGCGATGTGAATGCAGACGGCTCGGTCGACGCGCTAGACGCCCTGGTCATCGAAGCCGCCAAAGGCGCGAGCACCGGCTACGTACCCAGCGACCTCGATGGCGACAACGATGTCGACAACGCCGACTTGCTGGCCTACTGGCTCGTCTCGAATGGTTTCTTCTCGTACGCTCCGGGGTTCTAGTGCCACACGTAGCCAACCGCTAACGTGTCGGTACAACTGAGCTTACCGGGGTGAGCAACCTGCTTACAGCTTTTCTTGAATCTTATTTGGAAAATTATATAAAGGTACGCATATTGCTTACAGCATTCCTTCCCCATGCGTAGGTCGTCGGTCTCCGGACTGGCGGCCTTTTTTTATTGGTCCGCCTGGGGGTGCGTTTCTGGCCGCGCCTGCGGATCTGGCGTGGCTGACCGCACAAAAGCGAAACGATCGTCCCGGCATTCACATATCTTCCACCCGGGCTTTCAGCGCTTCGTTCATCTGTTCGAAGCCGGCACGAGTGTCTGTGTCGAGACTGTTTCGGAGAAGAGGAAGCAGGAGTCCGCTGAACGTTTCCCTGTGGTGGAACCGTGTGCTGCCGCTGCCGAGTGGTTCTAGCTCGAAGGTATGCTCACCGCTGAACAGCCAGCCGGCCACCAGAGTGCCCAGCCACGCAAACTTTCTATTGGGCTCAACCGACGTGACGGCCGGCTTGAAGGTCATCGGCGACTTACCCGCCGGGCCGAGCCGAACAAACAGCCGAGCTCCTCTCCTGGCTTCTCCACGGATTTCCCGAATGAACGGATTCCATTGGGGATACGACTCGAAATCCATCAGCGCCGCCCAGACTTGGTCAGTCGGTGCGTCGATGTCGATGTAGGTGGAGAGCGTCATGGCCACAGGGTTGCGTGCTATGGCTCCGGATACGGATGCTTCACCTGGCGAGTTACGCCTTGACTGATCGGGCTGTCGGCTGTTCTGGCCTGTACTAGTTCTTTGGTTTCCAACGGCCGGTGGAGAACACGTCGCGGATGTCGTCCAGGACGGCGCGGTCCAGATAGAGCGGTGCGCCGGCTTCGACATTGGTGTTGCGGATGGCTTGGATGCGCATGTCGTAGTTCTCCCATCCCATGAAATCGATCAAGATCGTTTTGAACTCGGCATCGACGGCTCCGTCGATTTCGTCATCGTAGAAGCCGCGTTCGGTCCAGATCTCTTGCAGTTCGCGTGCGATCTCAGGGGTTACTTCCACGCGGTTCTCGGGGACACCTTCAGTAAAGTAGAGGCGGTTGAGCTCGTAGAGCCGGGCGAGTTCGGCGATGGGCGTCGGGTGATCGTAGACGGAGATGTCGATATAGTTGTCGAGCCCATCGTAGCCGGCATCCTCGCGGACCACGACGAGCGCTGCGCTTTGCTCGCCCCGCTGGTCGCCGCCGGCCTCACCTCCGGCGATGAGGGCGGCTAGGAGCTTCTCAGCGAGCGGTCCCTCCGTGGATTCGTAGGCATGGGCCATCGCATCGACGGTTTCGGCGGACACCAAAATGTTGCCCTGGACGGTGTAGCCTTTGCCGGTGATGATTTGGCCGGCCTCAGCGACGGCCGGCGCGGTGTGTGCTCCCGTCGAGTCCTGCTGCCCGACGCGCCCGCCGGCCCACGCGAAGCAATCTGCGCCGGTCCAGGACACGGCATTGCCATACGCGTCCACGATGCCAACTTGCCGCCATTCGGTGTTCGAGTCGCCTCGCATCACGATGCGCAGCGCTTCCTCGGCCGTCGCGCCTTCCTCCATCAGTTCGAGACCCTGCATGCCGTAATCCAACTCGGCAAAACTCTGCGTAGCTACGGCCCCGACACCGGCTTCGAGCCACGGCACGATGGGCCGGACGTTCGGAAACTTTGACTGCACGGCGATCCCGAGATCACCAGTCTCGGCGTCGTAGCCGACGATGGAAAACGTTGAAACGAGTTCGTCGGCTGGAGGCTGGCCCTGGGCGAAAACTTGGAGAGCCGGCAGAAGGAGCGAAAGAGCGAGCAGGTAGCGCATGGTGGTGAGCGGTGGAGGACAGTCTAGTGTAGGAGCAAAGGGGCCGAGGGGCTCAGGGGCGTGGGTTGTGTTGCCAATCGGCAAGCCACGCAAAAGTTGCCACCTGCTCACCCACAGCGCACCGCGCTTGCCAGGCAGGCTCCCCCTCGGGTCAACCGAACGAAGTGGCTTTCGCGGAGTACATGGACCGGTCCACCAATCGCTGCTGAACCGATGCGTGCCGTACTCCTTCTGTTCGTGTTTTCCTTGCTGTGCCCGATGCCGGCGCTGGCCCAAGTCGATGACTACGCCATCCGCGTGGCGCGCGTCAAGTACGGCGGCGGCGGCGATTGGTATGCTGATGAGCAATCGCTCGTGGAACTGCTGAAGTACGTTCGCACGAACACCTCGCTGGATGTCCCGCCGCGCGAGGATGTGGTCGAATTGACGAGCGACAAGGTGTTTTCCTACCCGTACCTCTACATGACTGGACACGGGAACGTCACCCTGACCGACCGCGAGGCCGCACGCCTTCGCCGCTACCTAGCCGGCGGTGGCTTCCTACACGTGGACGACAACTACGGCCTCGACGCGAGTTTCCGGCGTGAAATCCAGAAGGTGTTTCCCGAACTCGAGCTCGTCGAGTTGCCCTACTCCCACCCGATTTACTCGGTCCACTACCGCTTTCCGAACGGTCTCCCAAAGATCCACGAGCATGACGGCAAGCCGGCACAAGGTCTCGGACTGATCTACGAAGGCCGGCTCGTTCTCTTCTACAGTTACGAGAGCGACCTCGGTGATGGCTGGGAGCCGGCCTCGGTGCATGACAACCCACCGTCAAAACGCGAGGCCGCTCTGAAGATGGGCGTCAATATTCTCACCTATGCGATGTTGCAACCTTCTTGAAGGGTGAAGGGTGAAGGGTGAAGGGTGAAGGGTGAAGGGTGAAGGGTGAAGGGTGAAGGGTGAAGGGTGAAGGGTG
>JBCDHV010000208.1:0-6937 GCA_038749615.1 Bacteroidota bacterium | reverse complement strand
CTGCATGCTCAAGCAACTCGTTCTTTCGAATCTATCGACGCTTTTGGTATACGGAACCGCCCTGGCTGTGATCGCCTACCTCTTCGCGTGACACCTCACTCCTCATCGCGTGACGTTCTCTCGCTTCTCTCCTTGAGCCCTTCTGGCTGAGGCGTCGCTCGCATCTGGTTTTTTAGACCGGCACTCAGACCGACACTTATCGAATACGAAGATCATGAATGACACAACCGAACAGGACACACAACATGACGCGCTGAGAGACGCGCGCAACCAGCAAGCCGAAGGGCAATGGCAGCAGTTTAGCGGCCGGCTTCAGGAAGCATGGGGAGCCTTGACAAACAGCGACGTGGACCGCTACGAAGGACAGCGGGAGCAACTCATCGGTGCCATCCAGGAGAAGACCGGTGAGGCACGCGAGGCCATCGTACGCAGCGTCGACGATCTGGCTCGCGAGGTTCGCTACCGGTTTGGCTAGTCTGCTGCACACACAACGCCTCAGCTGTTACAGGCTTTTGAGCATTGCTCGCGCGCACTACAGGCACCGATACGACACCCACTTCAATACTTATGCAAGACGCACAAAACGCAAACACACAGGCCTCCGAGCCGGCACCCATTGACGGGCCGGCGGATGCGCTGGAACTGATTCTTAGCAAGCTGCAAACATGGTTCGAGACCTTTGTGGCTAGCCTGCCCAACTTGGCGGTAGCCGTGTTGGTCGTCATCCTGTTTTATCTGCTGTCGAAGCTCGTACGGTCGGGCATCGATAGGGGACTCACCAAGGTGTCAGACAACCAGCAGATCGCCCGGCTGCTGTCGTCGATTGCGCGGATCGCTACGATTGCCGTGGGGGCATTCATTGCACTCGAGATTCTCGGGCAAGAGAAGGCGGTTACTTCGCTTCTGGCAGGTGCAGGGATCATCGGTCTGGCACTCGGTTTCGCGTTCCAAGATGTGGCGGCCAACTTCATTTCAGGCGTCATCCTCGCGCTACGCCGGCCATTCCAGACAGGCGACATGGTCGAGTTGAACGACACGTTTGGCAAAGTCGAGCGCGTTGATCTGCGTGCCACGGTTTTGCGAACCACGGAGGGACAGACTGTCCTGATCCCGAACCAGAACGTGCTCACAAACAAGATTGTCAACTTCACCGAGTCGCCAAAGCGGCGGATCGACGTGGAAGTCGGCGTCTCGTATGCCACGGACCTGGAGTTCGCTGAGCGTATCGCACGGGAAGCTCTCGAAGAGGTGCCGAACCGAGACACCGACCGGCCTGTGGAAATCTTCTTCGGATCCTTCGGAGGAAGCTCCATCGACTTCGTGGGGCGTTTCTGGGTGCCGTATCACACGCACATCGATTACCTGAGGGCCAAGCACGAGGGCGTCAAGCGCATCAAGTCGGCCTTCGACGCGAACGACATCACCATTCCGTTCCCCATTCGCACGCTCGACTTTGGGATTGAAGGTGGGCAGACGCTCACGCAAGCTCTCACGGCACGGAACGGCGAGCCCGTATCGACCAACGGGCATGCGTAGGCCTCACGCAACCCTCGTGTCGAGTAATGATTGCACGAGTGTATCGAACTAATCATATCTCAAACTAAAACAAAATATTATGCATAGCCCATCTGACATGATTACCGTCGAAGCGAAGAACGGACACAAAGCCGTTGAGGAAAGCCCAATCGGGTTCTCGAAGGAGACGGTGAACAAGATTTTGCCGCAACTCGACGCCCATGTGAGCTCGCTCTTCATGCTGTTCCACCAGTATCAGAAGCACCACTGGATCGTGTCCGGCCCGCAGTTCCGCGACCTGCATCTCTACTTGGAAGAGGCATACACGGAGATCCACAAAGACCTCGACGCCCTCGCCGAGCGCATGACGATCCTGGGGGGGCTTCCAACGAGCCATCCCGTCGAGATGCACAAGACAGCGTACATCGATCACGAGCCCGAGGGCATGTTCTCGATCCGGGATATGCTCTACAATAACCTGCAAGCCGAGCAGGAAGTGATCAAGCACATCCGCGAATCCGTGGAAGTCAGCGTCGGCATCAAGGACTGGGGGACCGAGCGCTTGCTCAAGAAGCTGCTCTACCATGCTGAGGACCGCGCGCATCATCTCGATCACTACCTCGAGCGCAACACGCTCCTGCGCGACCTTGCACAGCCGACCGTCGAAGACCGGGAGGCAGAGGGCGAGAAGTAAAGCGCACCCCGCGTCCAGTTGTTTAGCTAGTTGTACAGTCCATCAGATACCATCAAAACGATATGTTAGGAGCCATCTTCGCAAAGGAACTCTATTCGCAAATCCGCAAGCGGTTTGACCGCCGCAGCCGGCTCGAACGTGCCCGTGACAACGTGACCGACTACGCTACGCGCTACGGCCAAGAGGCGAAACGCAAAGGCCAACAGGTCTTCAGCGACACGACGGCCGGCCAGGTTGCCGGTGCCGCAGCGGCGGCAGCCGGCACAGCACTCGCCGTCTGGGCCGTGGACCGCATCATCAAGCACGAGCGCGCCAAAAAAGCCGCCGGCGAGCCCACGCTAGCTGACACCGTCAAGGGCTGGTGGGGCAACGTCACGGACACGGTTTCTTCAGCCGCATCGTCCGTTTCATCGTCGCTTCCCGACCGTATCTCCGTTGGCCCGCGTGAGCTGTCCAACACGACGCCTTCAGACATCCTCGACCGCATCAAGGACGAGGCGAAGGAGCTCGAAACGGCAACCAACGGTACGGCGTAAGCGCGCAGCCTCACATGAAAAAGCACCGTCTCGAATCCGAAGACGGTGCTTTTTTGATGCCGGTCACCCTCCGTTCAACCCACATGTTCGCATGCCACTCCAGACCATCAATCCAGCTACTGGCGAGACCGTTCGCATCTATCCGGACATGAAAGAACCCGAGGTAGACGCAGTGCTCCGGGATGTCGAGACCGCGCAGGCGCTCTGGGCACGGACAGACATGGAAACGCGGGCCGCGGCGATGACGAGACTGGCCGGCCGGCTGCGAGATCGGTCCGAGGAGCTTGCCGGCTTGATGGCGGTCGAGATGGGCAAGCCAGTAACCCAAGGACGATCCGAAATCGAGAAGTGTGCCTGGCTATGCGAGTACTACGCCGAGCACGCCGCAGGATTCTTAGAGGACGTTCTCGTCGAGACCGACCATGCGGAGAGCTTCGTCACGTACCGGCCGCTCGGTGTAATCCTGGCGATCATGCCGTGGAATTACCCGTTCTGGCAGGTGATCCGGTTTGCGTCGCCTACGCTGATGGCCGGCAATGGAGCTGTGCTCAAGCACTCGAACAACACGACGGGCTGCGCTCTGGCTGCTGAGGAGTTGTTCCGAGAGGCCGGCTTCCCGCGGCACCTCTTCCGCACCCTGGTGATCGACGTGCCGGACGTACGACGCGTGATCGAACACGAGACCGTGCGGGCTGTGTCGCTCACAGGAAGCACCGGGGCCGGAAAAGCCGTGGCTCAGCAGGCCGGCGCTGTGCTGAAACCGGTCGTGCTGGAGTTGGGCGGAAGCGATGCATACGTTGTACTGGAGGACGCTGACCTGGAAGAAGCAGCCGAGATTTGCGTCAAGAGCCGGCTGCTCAACTCGGGCCAGAGCTGCATTGCAGCCAAGCGGTTCATCGTACCCCAAGCGGTCCGGGAGCCGTTCGAGCAGGCCATTGTCGAGCGCATGCGTGAGGTCCACTACGGCGATCCTCGTTTGGGGAATGCCCGGCTCGGCCCGATGGCGCGTGCAGATCTCCGCGATGCGCTGCACCGCCAAGTACTCGACAGCCTGTCTTCCGGCGCGAAGCTCTTGCTCGGGGGGCAGATTCCGGAGAGCATAGGCTTCTTTTACCCAGCCACGGTGCTTACCAACGTCAAACCGGGCATGCCGGCATACGGAGAAGAACTGTTTGGCCCGGTGGCATGCATTCTGCCTGTTGCGAACGAGCACGAGGCCATCCAGGTCGCAAACGACACGCCGTTTGGGCTTGGCGCGTGTGTGCTCACGCAGGACACGGAGCGGGGCCTGCGGATTGCTGCCGACGAGCTCGATGCCGGCTGTTGCTTCGTCAATGGCTTCGTTCGCTCGGATCCTCGTCTGCCGTTTGGCGGCATCAAGATGAGCGGATACGGGCGAGAATTGTCGAAATCAGGCTTGTTGGCCTTCGTCAACGAGAAGACGGTTGTCCGTGTCTAGCTCGGCCGGCCGTATTGCCGGCCGGGACCCAACTACTGGGCTCCACGTTCCGATCTGCTCCCCGTCATCGTTCCCGCTCTGTATGTCCGACTCATCTGCAACGCTCGAGCTTGCGTCTTCCGAGGAGACCCAGGCGCCCGAAGCGAAGAAGCCTGCCGAAGTGAAAGCGGCAGCTGAGGCCAAGGAGGCGGCTGAAGCCGAGCAGGCGAAGAAGAAAAAGAAGAAGCGCAAAAAGAAGCGCGCCAAGCGTGGAGCGGAAACATTCTACCGCGTCGCCTACCGCACGCACATCGATCTGAGCAGCATCGCCGACAACAAGGCGAACATGATGATCAGCATCAACGGCCTGATCATGTCGGTCATGCTGGCGGCCGTCGCCGCGAACATTGCTCCGGAGCCGTGGATGTTCATCCCGCTCGGATTGCTGCTGCTGACCAGCTTCGGGTCGATCATCTTCGCGATTCTGTGTGCCGTGCCGCGCGTCAACAAGCACAAGGTCAGCCTCGACGATGTACGTGCCGGCAAGAAGAGCATCTTCTTCTTCGGCAACTTCATACGCATGCCCCAGGAAGACTACGTGATCGGCATGCAAGAACTGACGCAAGACCGCGTCCGCCTGCGCGAGAACATGTCGCGCGACTTGTACATGCTCGGCATCGTCCTCGACCAGAAATTTCGGTACCTCCGCACGTCGTATGCCGTATTTCTGACGGGCCTTACCATCACCCTGGTGACGTTTTTGACGCTGTTCTTCGTCGTGGGCGGCGTCTGATCTTCCGGAGAGGGCATCTCCAGAAGATGGCATCTTTTTGTAGGACGATTCCTACGCGGTCCGCTTACGCATGGGCGTGGCCTGGTTTGTAGAAGGGGCGCACTTTCCCCCCTAACAAGCCAACCACCACGTTCATGCGAACCGCTACTTGTGCGTTCCTGGCGCTCCTGTGCGTCAGTCTGTCGACGGCTCAGTCTCCCGAACATGCCTATCTCCACGTTCTCCATCCTCAGCGAGGCGGGACGGCAGCCGGTGTCATCGAAGACGCGTCCTTTACCGTCCAGCCGGCAGGGCTCTACATGGAAATCGGCGTCTTTCTGACGCTCTCGGCGGACGGCTCCTATTTCCAGAATGGGGACTCGCTCGAAACGGCGTTGTACTTCACGTTGCCGGAGGAAGCCGTCGTTACGGACTCCTGGCTGTGGGTCGGCGACGACATCGTCCGGGCCGAGATCATCGACCGCTGGACGGCCCGGACGATCTACGAGAACATCGTGCGCCGCCGGCAAGACCCCTCGGTGCTCTTCAAAAACGGGCGGAACTACGAGTTACGCGTCTATCCCTTGATCAAGGGCGAGGAGCGGCGCATCAAGATGACGTATCAGGTGCCCGCTACGTGGACGCTGGACCAAGTCACGGCGGCTCTTCCCACGCATCTTCTCCGGGCTAGCGGGAAGCCGATTGCCGCGCCTCGGTTGCGCGTGTGGACGGACGAGACCTGGACCGCGCCAGCCGTGATCGGGGGCAGCGAGGTTTCGCGCACGGAAGGCGAGTTCGACGGCCGGCCCTTCGTCGACATCGTGTTGCCGGCCAACGCCAGCACGCGCGCACTATCCGTTGCTCTGCCGGCCCCCTTGAAGAACGGGCTGTACTTTGGGCACACGCAGTTCCGAAACGAAGGCTACTACGAGTTGCTCTTCTTCCCCGGCCGTGCCATTCCGACGCTGTCCCCGCGCCGCGTCGTGTTGTTGATCGACTACGACATCACCAAGGCGACCATCCCGTATGCCGATGTCCTCGAGTCCGCGCGGACGTTGCTCAAGCAGACGCTTCTGCCCTCGGATGCGTTCAACGTGTTCGTCTCACGCCTCACCATCGACCCCGTCAATCCTGGCTGGATTCCTGCGCTGCCCAGCGCCATCGATGGCGTATTCGACCAACTGGCCGGCGAGCCGGCGTCCGCATATAGCAATTTGCCCGGTCTATTGGCCGGCGGCATCGAGTTCGTCAACAACACGGGCGGCGAAGGGACGGTAGCCCTGATCTCCAGCTCTGATCAAGCCGGCAGTCTCAACCTTGCCAATCCGCTTCTCACCGATGTGCAGCGCCTCATCGGGGACAGTTCGATCAACATCCACATCGCCGACTTTTCCGATGGCCGCGCCACTCCGAATTACATCGGCGACCGCGTCTATCGGGGTAACGAGTACCTCTACCGAAACCTCGCACGCGCCACGGGCGGGCAGTATCTCGCCATCGGTACACAGGGCAGTCTGGGCGCTGTCCTTGGGGAAATTTTTCAGGCCGCCAGCGGATCCATCGGCCTGTTCGATTTGCACGCCACGATGCAGACCGGCTTCACCTACGGCCGGTTTTCCTCCACGGACGGCTCTAGTTCGATTTACCTGAGCGAGCCGGTCCGGCAATTTGGGAAATACTTCGGGACGTTTCCGTTCGTCCTGGAAGCTTCCGGCGTGCTCAACTCCGTACCGTTTCAGCAGCGCCTTCAGATCGACTTCGCCGATGCCGTCACGGCGGACACAACGCTTGCTGCTGCCTGGGCCGGCCGGCAAATTGCCATGCTCGAAGCGGGACCTCGAACGAACGAGAGCATCGTCGATGTCATCGCCTACAGCATCGACGCCCGCGTGTTGAGCGACTACACGGCCTTCATCGCGCTCGAACCTGAGCAAGGCGGCGACATTTGCACGTCCGAACAGTGCGAAGACGATTCCGGCACG
>JBCDHV010000207.1:0-6971 GCA_038749615.1 Bacteroidota bacterium | reverse complement strand
CGCACGACGTGGAGTTGTACCGGGAGCGCAACAAGGTCGAGCGTTTCTTCGGGCGCATCAAGCACTACCGGCGCCTGGCCACGCGCTACGAGAAGACGGCGCGCAACTACCTGGCGATGCTGCACTTCGTCTCAGCAATGGTCTGGCTGCGATGACCAGTCAAGTGAACTCTGCATTTGTCAGCACAACCTAAAGACCAAACATTTGAACTACCACCACCAGAGGTGGTGGATTCTTTTGGTAGAACGCCCCTGGAAGGGGCTAGACTCACGAGAACAAGTCGTAATCCTGCCGCTCCCGTTCTTGACGACGCTCCTGCTTCTCCTGGTACTGCACGTACCGCCGGATCAGGTCCTCGTTCAAGCCTACCGTATTGACGAAGTAGCCTCGCGCCCAAAAATGATTGCCCCAGTACGGCTTTCGCTTTAGGCTCGGGTAACTCTTGAACAATCCTCGGTGGCCAACTTGCCCTTGACGAACCCCATCAACGACGAGACCGATACCTTCGGCGGGATTGAACAGATCAAGTGCACGTGATCGGCTTGAACGTTCAGTTCCAAAACCTCGACCTCCTTGCGCGCGCACAGCATCGCCAAGTCGGCTTCGACCTGAGCCCTGACTGCACCCGTGAGGATGCGGAACCGATACTTCGGCACCCAAACGATGTGGTAGGTGCACTGGTAAACCACATGGGTGAGCCGACGATATTTGCCTTTGCGCGTGCTCATGCTCGCCAAGGTACGGCAGAGCCTTACGGACATCACCACCGTCACAGACGGTGGGTTTTCACGTTAGACTAAACACTCATGCTCATCCGCGCGAACATGCCCGAGTCAAAGCACGTGCATTTGAAACAGTCGCTCGACTTCCGCAGCAGGATCTGTCGATTGGCCGGCGCGCAAGGCTGATGTTTGCAACACGGCAGAGCGCGGAGCCGTGAGCCAATGGAACCGCTCAGAGAGCGTGTAGCGGCCTACTTGGCCGGCTCCGTTCGCGATCGCTGCATAGGCATCCACGTGCCGGCGGATCGCTTCTGGATCAAGTGTCTCTGGGCATAACGCAGCCACACGCGGCCGCACGCGGTCGGGATCCGCCAGGCGAACAGCCAGGAAGCGAGCAGTACGGGCGTGTAGCAGTACGCCCACATTGACGAACGCCTCCACGTGGACACGCGGGACTACCCGGAGCACGGCGTAATCGTAGTCGATCCAGCGGCTCATCGGCGGTACCGCAGCGGCTGATCTGGTGAACCGGCACGCTTGGCCTCGGCCGCAGCATTTACGATGGTCTCCGCGTGCGCGAGGCGCCGGCTCAGAAAATCGAAGTACGCCTCCCGGTTGGCCTCGGGCGTGCCGAACGCCGGCCTTTGCCCGTCGGGTGCGTCCATGAGCAAATCATCGGGAATGTCCGCCAGCACCGAGCGGAGGGCCTCGTCGCCGAGCCTCTGCTGCAGACGGTCGCCCGCTTCCTTCAGGTCGCCGGCAAATGGCAGCAGGACGTGATCCTTGATCGGTGCGAATGGCGCGGCTGCGCGCTCGGGGGTTACGCCGGGCCAGTTGTGATGAAAGTAGAGCGTTGCCCCGTGATCGATCAGCCAAACGGCTTCGTTCCAGATCATGAGGTTCGGATTGCGAGCTGTGCGGTCGATGTTGGTTACGAAGGCATCGAACACCACGACGTCAGCCGCGAAATCCGGATCGACGAGGGCCGCATCCGCCACATCGTTGAAATTCAGCGCGCCCTCCATAAAGCGAAGGCCGACGTTCAGCCCACGGCTCCCCTTCAGAATGTCCTGGATCTCGGGATCGCGTTCGGTCCGCCCAAACGCCTCATCCAGATAGACAGCCGCCAGGTCAGGTACCGGCAACCCGAATACCTGAGCAAGCCGGCCGGCGATGATTTCAGCCACGAGGACCTTCGCCCCCTGACCGGCTCCTCGAAATTTGACGACGTATGCCCCATCGGTCTCAGTATCGAGTACTGCCGGCAAACTCCCGCCCTCTCGCAACGGAATGACGTACCGCGTAGCACGCAAAAGAGGAAGCATCAAACCAACCGTTTAACAAAGCACCCAACAAACAAAACCCAACGCCTAGTCCCCTTCACCCTGTCCCTTTCACCCTTCACCCTGTCCCTTTCACCCTTCACCCTGCATCCTCCCCCCCACTAACCGCCAAATTTCCTCCGCAACGTCCCGCTTCGGTAGAACCGGCAACTCGTGTACAGCGCCACCAGCCGACAAGACGGTGACTCGGTTTGTACCCGTTCCAAAGCCAGCTCCCTCGTCGCCCAGAACGTTCAGTACGATCCAGTCCAGACGCTTTCGTTCGAGCTTATCCTGCGCGTTCGCCCTGCCATTCTCTGTCTCCATCGCAAACCCGATCAGCGTCTGACCTGCCTTTTTCTGCCGGCCTAGCGAAGCCAGAATGTCGCGCGTCTTTCGAAGTTCTATCACAGGCACATCACCGGTCTTCTTCATCTTGTGATCAGACCTCGATGCCGGGGCAAAATCGGATACGGCCGCCGCAAGGATCGCAACGTCGTAGTCGAGATGCTCATGCGTGCGGTCGTACATCTCCTGGGCGGTCTCAACGTCGACCCGCACGACGCCGGCAGGCGCGTCGAGTGCTGTTGGCCCGGAGATCAGTGTAACCTCAGCCCCAAGCCGGCGGGCGGCAGCGGCCAGCTCGTATCCCATCGTGCCGGTCGAGCGGTTCGAGATAAACCGAACGGGGTCAAGCGACTCACGCGTCGGGCCAGCAGTCAGCAGCACACGTTTGCCGGCCAATGGCCCCCCCGAAGCTCCGAGCAAGCGCGCTACCTGTTCGACGATCTTCTCTGGTTCGGGTAAGCGCCCGACGCCTACGAGGCCGCTGGCGAGCGAACCGTGTCCGGGCTCCATGACCTTGACACCATCTGCTCGGAGCTGCGCAATGTTGCGTGCCGTGGCTGGATGCAGGTACATGTCGTGATCCATTGCTGGGCAGACGAGGAGGGGGCACCGGGCAGCCAACGCAGTCGCCGTGAGCATGGAATCACAGAATCCATGCGTCAACTTTGCGATCGTCTGTGCTGTTGCCGGCGCCACGATGAACAAATCGGCCCACAGACCGAGTTCGATATGCTTGGTCCATGACCCCGTTGTGTCGTCACCGGGAAAGATCTCAGTCAGCACCTCGCTTTCGGACAAGGTGCCAAGCGTGAGGGGCGTGACGAACCGTGCGGCGTCCTTCGTCATCATCACTTGTACCTCAGCGCCGGCTTTTTTCAGAAGCCGTATCAGAAGCGCAGCCTTGTAGGCAGCGATCCCTCCACACACGCCGAGAATCAGCTTTCGGCCGGACAGGTCCATAATGGGTCGGTTGACAAGGGTGGGCGCGAGGTCAATCCATAGGAATCAGGCCCAGATACGACCAACAAAAAAGGCCGCAATGCGGCCTTGGATTCGGAAACCGTGCGAGCCCTAGAAGAGCGGGCGCTCGCTGTCTTCGGCGGGATAGCGGAAGAACACCTCGTGCTCCTGCATCTCGTCGATAGCCACTTCCGTCGGCTTGGGGCGCTTTTCGTACTCCAGGGAGACTTTTGCCTGCTCCTCAGCCATGCGGAGGTCTTCGATCTCGTTCTCGAAGCCCTCGAAATACGAGAGCTTGTCGTCGAGTTCAGCTTTGACGTTGCTGGCCACCTGGCGAGAGCGCTTGGACATCACAACGACGGCTTCGTACAGCGTGCCGGCTTGTTGAGCCAGTTCGTCGGTGTTCAGAGTCTTGATCGGCATAGAAAAGGATTGGTTGGTACGGCCGCTTGGTGAAAGCGGCTTTACGCTGGATTCAAGTATGTAAAAACGAGCGCACCAGCTCGATTGTTTCTTCCACGGCGATCTCCAGCACTTCGTTCACGACGACGTGGTCGAATGATGGGGCATAGTTCAGCTCGCGCGTGGCCGTTTGCACCCGTTCCTTCAGAGTCTCGGGCGTCTCTGTGCCGCGTTTTGAGAGCCGCCTCGCGAGCTCTTCGAGCGAGGGTGGCTGGATAAATATCGTCAGAGCCTCGTCCTGATACAGATTCTTGACGCGGAGCGCTCCCTTGACATCGATATCGAGCAAGACGGGTGCCTCTGCGGTCGACTGCTCGACTTCGGTTTTTAGCGTTCCGTAGAACCGGCCGTGGTAGACTTCCTCGAACTCTAGCAGAGCCCCCTCGGTGATCAATTCCCTGAACCGCTCTGTGGTCACGAAGTGATAATGAACGCCGTCGGTTTCGTGGGCACGTGCCGGCCGCGTCGTGGCTGATACGGAGAACCGCAACCCAGGAATCACTTCCAAAAGCCGTCGTGCGATGGTTGTTTTTCCGGCACCGCTGGGTGCTGTCAAAACGATGATTTTCAACGTGCCGTTGGCATTCGTCGCTAGGAGGCTAGTGCGCGTCGTTTGCTCAGTTCTGTTCTCATGAGTAGCCATCTGCTCAGTCTCGCTAGACGATGTTTTGAACTTGTTCTCGGATCTTTTCGAGTTCCTCCTTCATCGTCACGGCCCGATGCGCGATGTCGGCATCGTTTGCTTTCGAGCCAATGGTATTGATCTCCCGGTTCATCTCCTGTGAGAGGAAATTCAGCTTGCGGCCCACAGGTTCATCCGTTTTCATCGTTTCGCGAAAGACCTCGATGTGCGAGGCGAGACGGACGAGTTCCTCGGTGATATCGAGCCGGTCTGCCAAGACGGCGATCTCCACGTTGAGCCGAGCTTCGTCCACGCGTTCGTCAGCGATGAGCTCTTCGAGCCGGTCGATTAGCTTCTGCCGGCCCTCCTCGACGCGCTCAGGTGCCCGAGTTTCCACTGCTGCAGCTTCTGTCTCGATGGCCGAAAGCCGTTCAGCCAAATCAGCCTTGAGAATCTCGCCTTCGGTGTGGCGCATGGAGACGATGGCGTCGAGCGCTGCGTGCAACGCGTCCTGCACGGCCGGCCAAGCCGGCTCCTCGTCCATGCTCTCTTCGAGAATGAACCGGTCCTGATAGGCCATGAGTTCGGGAAGTGAGACGGGCAAATCGATGCCGGCAGCCTCTCGGACAGCATCCAGGGTGGCCTTGATTGCCAGCACGGCCTCAGCATCCACATGCGCCGCAGCCGATCCTGATTGGGCGGCCTCCGTTGAGATGCGCACCTGAACCTTGCCGCGCTGGAGACGATCTTTCACGAGCCTTACAATCGTGCCTTCGTGCTCTGCCAGATCTCGGGGTTGATAAACCGAGACTTCGCAGTACCGGTTGTTGACAGAACGAATCTCTACCGTCGCACGGGTTCGGCCATTGACGGCCTCTCCACGCCCAAATCCTGTCATGCTATCCATGAGTGCTGATCTTCGATGTTGAACCCATGTGGCGTGTGTACGTTGGGGAGCACCCGGGCGTGTAAAAAAACAAAGGGTGGCCGAGGCCACCCCAGATTGACGCGATGCGTCTTTGCGGAGAGGGTGGGATTCGAACCCACGGTACCGGGACAACCGGCACACACGCTTTCCAGGCGTGCCCCTTAAACCACTCGGGCACCTCTCCCTGGTTACCTGTGCTATTTTCTTGTAGCACAAGTGTTTTATTGAGTTTCCAATATACTTGTGCAAGCAGCACCAGCCACACAGAGCAAGCGTTTTTCACCCCATATCAGCACGTACTCTCAAGGCTACCAGGCCCCCAGTTTTTGAAAGACTGCTCAGCCACATCGACTTACCTGTCCCCCCATGCCTCTCTACGATGAGATCCCTCCGTACGACTCAGACCGCTACCCACCTGAGCAAACCATCTCCGTGCTCCGTCCTTACATCAGTGACGAGCGGTTTGAGCGAATGGCACGGGTGGTGTCCCACCGTACACGTCATGTGATTCCAGTTGTGGAGGGCTCCTACGATGTTGGCAACGCAATGGCCATTCTCCGTACGGCAGAGGGTTTGGGGTATGCTGAAGTCCACATGGTAGAAACCGTGGCACAGGTCGAGAAAGGCAAACGGTCTTCCAAGGGTGCCGAGAAATGGCTGGACGTCCACGAGTGGCCTTCCAGCGATGAGTGCCTGACCCATCTGAGACAGCGAGGCTATCGCGTTGCGGTGACTGCTGTGGATGGGACCACCTCGCTTCCAGACTTGGACTTCAGCACCCCGCTCGCCGTCGTCTTCGGCAACGAGCTCGAGGGTGTGTCTGCGCACACGATGGAGCGTGCAGACATCCGATTTCGGATACCAATGCTCGGGTTTGTGGAGAGCTACAACGTTTCTGTGGCCGCAGCGTTGGTGCTCTACCAAGCTTTTCTCGCAAGACCTGAACCTAGCCCTTCTTCCGACAACCGGGACAGGATTCTGTTGGCTGAGTATATGTATCGTAGCGTGCGGGCAGCGAGGCATCTATTGGACAGAGCTCGTGCTGAGGAGGATATGTAACGGCTAACTGCGCGGCGCCAGCAGAGCGTGGAGTAAAACAAAAAAGCCTCCGCACAAAACGTGCGGAGGCTGAAAAAAAGACCTTGGCAATGACCTACTCTCCCACCGGAAGGCAGTACCATCGGCGCTGCAGGGCTTAACTACTCTGTTCGGAATGGGAAGAGGTGGACCCCCTGCGCAATAATCACCAAGATCAAAATCATTGACATGGAGACGGTTCTTGACACGCCAATTGTCTGGCGTACTACACACATAAGCTGTTGGCGAAAGTCTAATGGGTAATTAGTACGGCTCGGCTGAACACGTTACCGTGCGTACACCTGCCGCCTATCTACGTCCTCGTCTTGAACGACCCATAAGGGAGACCTAATCTTGCGGTGGGCTTCGTGCTTAGATGCTTTCAGCGCTTATCCCTTCCGAACATAGCTACCCTGCGATGCAGCTGGCGCCACAACAGGTACACTAGAGGTTCGTCCATCCCGGTCCTCTCGTACTAGGGACAGATCCGCTCAAGTCTCCTACGCCCATGGCAGATAGGGACCGAACTG
>JBCDHV010000206.1:0-7000 GCA_038749615.1 Bacteroidota bacterium | reverse complement strand
GGGCTTCTCGACGAACACGTGCAAGCCCCGCTCGAACGCCTGCTCCGTCTGCACCCGGTGCACGAAGTTTGGCGTCACTTCAACCATTGCTTCGAGCCCGTCCGTGTCGAGCATCGCCTCGTACGTCGGGGCGATGGCTGCCCCGAACCGCTCGCCGGCCGCACGGGCAGTCTCTGGATTCGGGTCGAACACGGCGGCCACATCATAGCGGCCGGACGCCTCGATGGCGTTCTGGATGAACAAGCTATGCCCACCGAGGCCTGTGATGGCGATGCGGATGGGACGATGGTCGGTCATGGGATTGGTGTTTAGTGTTTAGTGTTTAGCGTCATGTTGCACAGAAGTGCTAGACACCAAGCACTAGGCACTCGTTAGATCATCGCGCGGACGGCGTCGATGCTTTTGCGGGTGTTCTCGATGAGAGGTTCGACGTGCGTTTCTAGGGTGACGTGGTCCAGCAGGCCGGCGTCTCGTGCCCAAGCAAGGAGCGGTGCCCAGGGCGTGACGCCTTCGCCAATGGCACGCCACGGCGTGTCTGGATCATCGGGCGTGAAGTCTTTGACGTGCAGGTTGAACAGGTGAGAGCGAAGGGCCTCAGCGTGCTCGGTTGTTGGTTCGAGACCACCCCAGTGCTGATTCGCAGGGTCCCAGTTCAGCCCAACCGCCGGATGCCCCAGTTCATGAAGCAACTCGACCGTCTCAGCCGGCCGGTCGATCCAGAACTCGGGCTCGTTCTCGATGGCGATGCGCAGGCCAGCATCCGACGCCCGAGCCGCGGCCTGCTCCAGCGTTTTGAGCACAGCGAGCCGGCTGTCGCGGTTGCTGCGGTCGGCATCGCCGAAGCCAAACAGAATCAGCAGCGGCGCACCTACACGTTGAGCCCCCTCGATGGCCTCCGGCAGCCGGTGCTCCAGCTCGATCCGGATCCCGCGCTCGTCCTCGATCGGCGTCTTGAATAGGCCCGGCGACACCGCCGTAACCGTCGCGCCGCCGGCACGCGCCGTTTCTACCAGCGCGTACTCCTCCGGAGTGAACCGGGGAAACCGAGCCGTCCCGCCTTCGCGCAGCTCGAAGCGCGCAATCCCCCACGCCTGCGCCAACTCGAGCGCTTCGGCGAGGGTGCGGGAAATTTCGTCTGTGACGATGGCGAGATGCATGGTTGGGTGGTTGGGTGGTTGGGTGGTTGGGTGGTTGGGTGGTTGAAGGCCGCTTAACTGCCACATCTGCCACCCTGCAACACCTGCCACTAATTCATGGCAACATCTTGTCCTAAGCTCCTCTGTCCCTCTGACCCGTTGCCCCTTCCAACAGCTCCGCCAGTCTGCTCCCGCTCCGCACGGATCCGGTTGGGCAGCAGGATGGCATTGACGTCTTCCTCGGCACGGTCGAGCATCTCCTGGGCTTCGATCTGGCCGTAGCAGAACTTCTCGATGTAGGTGCCGAGGATGCCCATGGCGCGGGAGACGTTGGGAAAGGATTCGCTTTCGTGAACGGGTTGGTTGAGAAAGGCGCTGAGATGGGGGTCATCCCGGTACTCGGGCTGTTCGGCGAAGGAGGCGACCGTCGGGACTACGCCGCCGAGGTCGAGCAGCCGGGCGTAGGCATCTTGGGAATGCAGAAACTTGATCCACCGCCAGGCTTCTTCCTGGTGCGGCGACGCCTTCGGGACGGTGTAGACGTACCCACCGCCGGCGCTGTACGACGTGGTCTGAGCCGGGATTTGCGCCACGCCGAAATCGAGGTCGGGGTAGTTCTCGCCGAGCCAGCGGATAACGTGGGATTCGCGGACGAACGTGGCAGCCACTTGCTGCCCAAAACCCTGCTGATCGCCCTCGAGGTAGGTCGCGTCGATCTGGCGCTCGAAGAGGACCTGGCGGTAGAATTCGAGCGCGGCACGGCCGGCGTCACTGTTGAAGAGCGCACGGGTGCCATCCTCTGTGAAGCCGCGCCCGCCGGCGGCGTAGACGAACGTCATCCACTTCTCAGCAATCCCGGGCTTGTATCCGGTTTTACGCAGCGAAATGCCGGCACGCGTAATGCGCCCGTCAGGCGTGCGCTCGGTCAACTGTTCGCCATGGTCAAGCCACTCCTCCCACGTCTGCGGGGGGCGCTCGGGGTCGAGCCCGACTTCCCGGTAGAGGTCTTTGTTGTAGTAGAACGCGGTCCACACGGCATCTGCCGTCAAGCCGTAGCTGACGCCATCCGTATAGGGACTTCGGCGGGCCATTTCATTGATCGTCTGCTCGTTGAGGCTGACGACGTCTTGGGGTGCCGGCGAGAGGAGTCCCAGTTTGGCGAGTTCGGTCACCACGTTCTCGTGCGTGCCGAACGCATCGGGCTCTTGCCCACTGGCAAACCGCAGACGGAGCTTGACCTCGTAGTCTTTCAGGGAAGACCCAGGAAACTGCTCGATCTGGAGGTCGATGTCGGGGTTCAACCGCTCGAATTCTTCCTCGGCCCAGTTGAAGTACTCCACCTGCTTCGTGCTGATCAGCAGGATGAAAAACCGCACGATCTTCCGCCCGTCGTCCGTGACGCGCTGCGGCTCCGTCCGGCAGGCCGGCAAGAGCAGGAGCGCCATCAGCAGCAAGGAGCAGAACTTCGCATGCCTAATTTGGGAGGCATGCTCCGCTCCCTCTCGCGGCATGGCACGCCGGCCGGGAAGCACCCGTCGGCCATCAGAAATGATCCTTCGAAACTGTTGCATCACGACTTGATCCCCGTCAGCGTAACTCCCTGAATGAATTGCTTTTGCATCAACAAAAAGAATACGATGATCGGCGCGACCGCGACGGTCGAGGCCGCCATCATCTTCACGTACTCGGGATTGTTGATGTCCGAAAAGCTCAGGATGCCGACCTCGATCGGCTTCATGGTTTCGGTATTGATCACGATCAGCGGCCAGAGGAAATCGCTCCAGGACCACATGAACAGAAAGATGGCGTAGGCGGCCAGCGTCGGTTTGACGAGCGGCAGGATGATGCTGAAGTAAATCCGCAGCGTGGAACTGCCGTCGACGCGCGCGGCATCGAGCAAGGCATCCGGGATGCCGGCGATGCTCTGGCGGAACAGGAAGATGCCGAGCGGCTCCATCAAGCCCACGACGATGACGGCCCAGTACGTGTCGATCCAGCCGACTTCCACCATCAGCTCGTACAGCGTCAGCATCTTCACTTGGAACGGCACCATCATCGTGATGATGATGAGCGCGAAGATCCACTCCCGCCCAGGGAATTTGAGCTTGGCGAACACAAAGCCGGCGAGCGAGCAGAAAAACAGGCTTGGCAACAACCGGAAAAACGTGTAGATCGCACTGTTGAGGAAGTACGCGCCCATCGGCCGCTCGGTGAAGACCGCGCGGTAGTTGTCCCACGTCAGCGGGTCAGGCAGCAGGTTGGCCAGCAACCCACCGAGCGTGCGCGGCGCGTCGAAAAACGACTCGGCATCGGCCGGCGTCTTCAAGCTGGTCAGCAGCATCCAGACCAGCGGCCCGACCATCAGCACCGCCCCGAACAAGAGGATCGCGTGGACACCCCAGCCAGCCGTTTCTGTTCGTTCAGTTGCTCGGCTCATCCTCCCCCTCTTGCCTGTGTTTCCGTGGCAATCGCACGGACGGCAGCGAGCACGGCCTCTACGTCGGCTTGCTGATTGAATGTATGCGTGGAGACGCGGACAGCCTGCAAGCCATCTTCCGTCACCGGCCGGCATCGAAGCTTGTAGTCGCGCAGCAACCGGCCGAAGAGCGGGCTGGCGTCCATGCCGGCCAGCGTGAAGGTGGTAATCGAAGCGGCCAGCGCCTCATCACGTGGCGTCAGCACGTCGACACCGGGCATCTCGGCCAAGCCGGCAGCCAACTGCCGGGCCAAGTCTCGCCCGTGCGCCCCGACGCGTTCCATGCCGATACTCGTCAGGAAATCGACCGCCGCGGCTAGCCCAACGATGAGCGCCGCGTTGCGCGTGCCGGCTTCGTACCGGACGGCCGTGGAATCGATGACGTACTCGCCGCCGCCGGCTGAGCCAGGTATGGTGAACGTGCCGGTGTACGCGCCAATCTCAGTCGATGTGAGGTCATCCTGGCGGTCCTGCTTGACGTACAGCACGCCTGTTCCATGTGGGCCGCCCATCCACTTGTGTCCGCACGCGGCATACGAGTCGCAGTCGATCTCGTGCAGCGCCACGGGGAGCATGCCGGCGGTCTGCGCGCCATCGACGTGCGCCCAGATGCCGTACTGATGCGCCCATTCGGCAACTTCGCGGGCCGGCATCTTGATGCCCGTCGGTGCCGTGACGTGGCTGACCTGAACGGCCTTCGTACGCGGCGTGCGCAAGGCGTCGATCCGGTCGAGGTTTTCCTGAATGCTCTGGTTTGATGGCGTAAAGGCCTTGACCACGATCCCGTCGCGCCGCTGCCGGGCGAGCCACGGGACGAGCCCACCAGGATGCGCGCGGGTCTCGATGATGACCTCATCGCCGGGACTGAGCCGGAGGCCCATCGCCACCATCGAATTGCCTTCGGTGGCGTTGCGCATGAAGGCCAGTTCCGCCGGCTCGATGCCGAAAAATGCCGCTACCGTCTGGCGGGCCTTACCGATTTCCTTATGGCCGGTACTCGCGACTTCCTGCAGGGACCGCTCGGTTTCACGGTGGGCATCGAGGGCCGCATAGGAAGCCGGCCCGATGCCGCCGCAGTTCAGGTACGTCCGCTCGAACGTGAGCGGGTACTGCCGGCGGACGAGTTGCCAGTACGGATCGGCCGAGGTGCCGGCTGGCGGAGGCCACGCCGGCCTCGGCTCGCCAAGCTCGGGCACGCCGGCTCCGAGCGCGGTCACGCCGAGCGCACCGGCACCGAGCCGGCGAAGAAAATGACGTCTGTCAGGCATGATCGATTAGCGTTCGCGGCCGAGCCGGAATTGGAGAAGAGTGAGCGCGCCGACGATGAGCAGCAAGATGACGGCCGCCGCTGAGGCATAGCCGATCTCGTCGTACTGGATGCCCTGTTCGTATATGTGATACACGAGCGTCCGCGTCGAGTAGATCGGGCCGCCTTGCGTCATGGCGAGGACGATCGTGAAGACCTGGAAGCTGCGGATGACGGCCGTGATCGTAACGAGAAGTAGGATCGGGCGGAGTTGCGGGAGGGTGATGAAGCGGAAGTTTTGCCAGGGCGTGGCGCCTTCGAGGCTGGAGGCTTCGTAATACGAGGCCGGAATCGCCTGGAGCGCGGCGGAGAACAGAATCAGGTCGAACCCGATGTTCTTCCACACTGTCAGCGCCATCAGCGAGGGCAACGCAAGCGCCTCGCTGCGAAGCCACGCCTCCGGCTCTCCGCCGAAAAGCCCAATGATGAAGTTCAGGAGACCGTTCGAGGCGTAGAGCCAGCGCCAGATCATGGCCGTCGCTAGCAGCGACGTGACGACGGGCAGGAAATACAACGTTCGGTACATCGTCGCCCACCGTCCCGTTCGCTCGACTAGCACCGCCAGCGCGAGCGCCAGGACGACGCCTACGACCACCACGATGGCCACGAAGAGCAGCGTATTCCAGAGGGCGCTCAGGAAGAGCGGGTCCTGAAGCTGGCGCAGGTAATTCGTCCAGCCGATGAACGGACGGTCTTGCCGGAGCAACCCGTAGTCCATGAAGCTGATGACGACGCTCTTGACGATCGGGTAGTACTGGAAGGCCACAAAGAAGACCAGCACTGGGATCAGCAGCGTGAACGCGGTCCGGGCCTCGGCGCGGCGGCCGGGGTCATCGGCTACAGGCCGACGCTTGGCCGAGGCCGTGCGTCCCGTTTTGGGCGGTTCGAGCGTCGCGCTACGCGCCATGCTGCACCTCCACCGTTGTCTCGCCGGCCACGTGTGCGTCAAACTGCACGTAGCCCTGCTCCTTGGTGGCCGGCACGGGTTCGCCGTTCACAGACACCGTCGCCGGCCCGGCCCCCTCGGGAAGCTGAATCTGCGCCTGAACGTCGGCGTCCCCCTTCAAAACGAGCGTGGTCCGCGCGTCCGAGGCCGTGTACGTGTAGCCAAAACCGGCTCCGCTCGCGGCGTAGCTGAGGTCGACCGCAGCCTCCCGAACGCCGGCACTTGGCCAACACGGAGCCAGCTGCACGCGTTCGAAGCCCGCGCCTTCGTCGATGATGCCACACAGGCCCTCGACGAACGCCCACAGCATCGCCGAGGCACCCCAGCCATCGGTAGGCATGGCCTCCGGGCTGGTGCTGGTTTCGACAGACGACGGCGTGCCATCCGGGAAGTACCACAGGTACGTCTCGCCGGTGGAGAGAATCAGGTCCCGGTACGTTTCTAGGGCCTCGACGCCGAAGCGTTCGCGGCCGTTCACAAGTGCCGCGCGGGCCAACTCGCCGCCGGCCAGCGGGAAGATGCCACCGTTGATGTACGCGCCGGCTACTAGTTTTTCGTCTCCAAACGAACCGGACGGAAACGGTGGATCGACGCTGAACCACGGGGCAAACGCACGGCCTTCGGCATGCCGGCGCGCGTACTCGTCGAGCACGGCCTCGGCAATTTCCGGCGTGGCTAGGCCTCGGTTCAGTGCCATCGGCGTGGAGAGCGTCAGTTGAGCCGCCTCGTCGACGCCAGGGAAGGTGACGGGCGTGAGTTTGTGGAAATGCGTGTAGAACGCGCCGTTGAAGAGCAGCGCGTTGGCACGGGCTTGCAGGCCATCGGCCCAGGTGCGCCATTCGGCCGATTTGTCCGGCTCTCCGACGGCGTCGTACAACTCGGCGAGCAGATACGCAGATTCGTAGGCCCCCGAGTTATCCCCGTGGAAGAGGCCCCAGAACGTGTCGTCGGTGATCTGGAAGTTGAGCCCGGGATAGCGCCCAGCCGTGTAATCAAAGTCCCACGTGTCGATCGTGTAGGGCCGTTTCACGAGGCCATGCTTCGCGTCCCAGCGCATCGGATGGGTCGCGGTGTAACGCAGGGCGCGGTCGAGATCTGGCAGCCGGCGCTTGAGCCAATCGAGGTCGCCCGTGGCT
>JBCDHV010000205.1:0-7012 GCA_038749615.1 Bacteroidota bacterium | reverse complement strand
GCGTTATCAGGGGTCGGGTTGGTCTCGACAGCGTGATCTACAGCGACGGATGGAGCGGCTACCATGGCCTCGTCGACGTAGGCTACGCCAAGCATCTGCGCGTCAAACACAGTCAAGACCAGTTCGTCGACGGTCGGGCTCACGTCAATGGGCTGGAGTCGTTCTGGAGCTTTGCCAAGCGCCGGCTCGCCCAGTTCAACGGAGTACCGGCGGTCACGTTTTACCTGCATCTCAAGGAGTGTGAGTGGCGGTTCAACCATCGGCGTCAGGATCTGTATCAGGCGGTCTTGGAACTGCTTCGTCGTCATCCGATCTAGTTCATCCATCGACGTTTGCTTCCTAAGACCCTTATGAATTGAGATGTACGAAAGAGCGTGCGGTCCGCTCGTGCTTTCGCTAGGCAAGATCAGCCTGACGGAGACCGAGCTCCACGAATCTGCACAGCGGCCGGACCGCACCGCCTCTCACACATCATACATCCCGAACCATAATTCCGAGGCATCCCGATTCCCCGCCTTTAGAGGTTCTTGGCTTTGATCGAACGGTACCAAACCGGGTCGCCGTGATCTTGGAAGACGAGGTAGCCGGCTGGCCGTTCGCCGAAGTTTTCCATACCGGAGAACTTGCTGTTCTCCACGCGCTCCTTCCAGTCGGCACTGCCAACTTCAAACTCGGCGATCTTGTACCCGTTCAGCCAATGCTCAATCTGGTTGCCGTTCGCCACGATCCGGGCTTCGTTCCACTGCCCGACGGGCCGCGTCACGTCGTTTTCCGGACCATACAGCGCGTACGCGGCACCGGCACTCGTGGTCGCCACACGGCCGTCGTTGTGACGCGTGTTGTCGAGCACCTGCATTTCCAGCGCGCCGGCCCATGCCCCGGCAGCCTGTTCTGCCGCTCGGTAGAACACGCCGCTGTTTCCGCCTGGCGCGACTTTCCATTCGTACGACAACTCGAAATTACCGAGCGTCCGGCCGTACATCAGGTCTCCTCCGTCCGGCCCGGGCGTGAAGGTCAGGTTGCCGTCGGCGTCGATGGTCCAGCTCTCGGGCACATCGTCGCGGTTGTACCCGCGCCATCCGTGAAGCGATTGACCGTCGAACAACAACTGCCAGCCCTGGGCTTGCTCCTCTGGCGTGAGGGTTTGCGTCGGTTCGGGCAAGGGCGATGGGAGCACAGCGCCGGCACGGTCCGTCGGCACATTGTTCATCGTGTACCACGCCTCGGTCGACCAGAGTGACTGCCCCGTTTCGCTGACAAACGGCCCCACGAGGCGTACGTACACGACCCGGTTGGCTTCGATGCCGTCGATTTCGAGAAAGACGCGCGTCCGGTCCTCGGACACACTTGCCGACTTCACCGCTTCGAACCGCTCGTCGATCTTTGGGCCGCCGTACATCTCGGTCGGCTCGTAGCGCCAGGAGACGATTTCGTAGTCGCCTGTCCGCCAGCCCTGGTTCTCAGGAAGAGGCTCAGTAAACTCGATTTCGAGGCCGTTCGAGAGGGCACGGACAGCGAGCATTTCAAAGGTCGTCTTGCCGTTTGGCATCAGCCGTTGAAGGCCGTAGCGCCGCTTGCCGGCTTGCCCCCAGTTCCCACTCGATCCGATGCCGCCGACGTACAGCGCGCCGTCAGGTCCCCAGGCGAGCCGATTGATGCCGGCTTCGAGGCCTTGCGTGAACCGGAAGACCGCTCCCTGGAACTGGCCCTCCACGTCTTCGACAAACACCCGCTTGACGCCACCGTGCGTCACTTCCCCGTGCACCATTTGGCCGGTGTAGGGCGCAACGTCGAGTACCGCCGGCTGGCTCGGTGAGTTGCCGATTTCGTTCTGTGGTAGCCAGACTACTGGCGGCGTCTCTTCGAGGTCAGCGACACCGTCTGGGTCAACCGAGCGGTTGCCATAAAACGCACCCGGCTCGACGACCACGATCTTGCTCGACGGCAGCCAATCGCCCTGGTTGTCGGCGATATACATCCGCCCATCGTGCCCCCGCCCGATCCCGTTCGGCGTACGCAAGCCTTGTGCAATGAACTCGTACGATCCGTCGTGCTCGATCCGGATCACGCGGCCCCGGTCCGGATTCTGCGGCTGCGTGCTGCGGCCTCCGGGATCAATCGCTGTGGCGAGCGTGGCGAAGAAGGCATCGTCCTCGTGTTCGAGGCCGAAGGCAAACTCATGGAAGTTCGAGGTCACCCCCCAGCCGGCAGCGACGGCCCGGTACTCGTCGGTTACATCGTCGCCGTTGGTGTCGACGAGATGCGTCAGTTCTTGCTTCTGGAGCACGTAGATCTCACCGTCCACGACTTTGAGACCGAGCGGCTCGGCTAGGCCAAACGCAATCCGTTTGACGGTAATCTCGCCGGGATCTTCCTCCTGCACGCCGTCGAGGACGTACACCGCGCCATCAGGGTCCCAGGTGCAGATCACGAGCCGGCCGTCGGGCAGGAAATCCATGCCGCCGACGCGTGGCTGGAAATCGTTCGGCCGGATGGTCGCGAGGTCGAAGCTCGGGTGGACGCCCTCGACGGGCATCGTGTCGCCTGGCTTGCCCGGCTGATCTGCCGTGACGATGCGTTTTCGGCCCGGTGCCGTGACGCGGACTTCGCCGGCCGGTGTGGCAAACGCAGACGCCGGAACGACCTCGAAAGCCTCAGCGCCTGGCGGCATCCATTCGAGTTTGAGCACCTGATCGCCCGAGTTGTCGAAGTACCGCATCCGGAACGCGTTCTCCCCTTCGAGCAGGCGCACCGTGCCGTCTTTGGCCGTAGCCGAGTGGATGCCGTCGTGATCGATGACGGGCAGATTGTTGATGCGGAGCGTCGACCCGTCGTTGCTCGTCAGGCGAAATCCATACGTGCCCGATTCCGGCGCGACGAGGAAGCCGGTGAGCTCGGCAACGAAGTAGTCGTCGATGAACCCAAACTGATCCGGCTGGCTCAGGTCGACCTGCGGGATGACCACGCTGTAATTTGGCGTCTGGCCGGCTACGAGTTGTGGCAACTCGGTCATGGGTTGCTCGACGTGGTAGACGCGCAGGGCCGCGCCTGGCTCACGCGCCGGCTGGCCGGCATCGTCCCCCCAGGCACCGAGCAGGATGGTCGCGAAGGTAGACGCCGTCATCCAGTTGTTTGACTCGTCGGCGAACCAGCTCATGACCGTGTCGGAGAATTCGCCATCGTCGTCGTCGTCTACCTGGGTGTCGAACCCAACCGCCATCCCAGGAGCCGGCTCCAACCCGATGTCGCTCCACGGAATTTCGATTTCGATCTGGTAGCCGCCGTCGACTTCACCCGTCGCGAACCGGACGCCGTCGTAGCCGGCGGCACGTTGGGTCCAGACATCGTCGCTCCCCCGGCGGAAAATGAACTGCTCGTCGTTGCCGTCGTACGTAGCGCCTTTTTCGTTGCCGGTGTCGAGGTACACCTCGACGCCATCGTCGTTGTACGGCTGGCCATCCGAGGAATCGACCTGCCGGACATCGTCGATGACCTCGTAGTAGAGGTAGAGCGCGTCGCGGTCGTACATCGCGCGGAAGCTAGCGGCGAGATCCGCCCCGCCCTGCGTGGGCTGGCCGGCGATTCGGCGTTCGATGGGTTGCGGCCCAGGCAGTGCCCAGGCATCATCCCACTCGCCATCGATGAGCGGCGCCTCAGCGGTCCAGGGCACGATGAGTTGAACATCCGCTTCTGACGCAGTCGCGGCTTCTTTCACCGCCTCGCGTTTGGGCGGCTTCGGGCTAGACGCCGCAGCCAGTTCTGCTTCCGTGGGCGCTTGGTCGAGCATGGCCGTAGCGCGCGGATCAAAGTACGTCGTGAGCGTCGTCACCCCGTTGGCAAGCTCCAGCCGGCCTTCCGTAACCCGAGCTTCTCCCCACTCTCGCGCTTCGCGCCGGGTCTTCATGGACTCGAACCCGCCTTCTCCATCTACTGGAAGCGGATCCTCGTCGAGCATGGCGGTAGCGTCAATTTTGACGGGGATCGCCAGCCGTTTGCCGGCCTGAAGCCCTTTCACCGTGAACCGGCGCTCCAGCCCTGGCACGCCGCCTGGTCCTCGGACAAATTCCGGCCGCTCTTCGAGCATCCCACCGCCGGCAAGTTGATATCGAAGAATCACCTGCCCCTCCTCCATCCGATACCCGAGGTAGCGGTCCAGAGCAGGCTGCCCGTCGATCTCGAAGGCCGGCGCATCGGCCGTATCCAGCGCGTACGCTGAACCCAGCGAAGTCGGCTGCGGACCGTGGCGCGTCGTGTACACCGATCCGTCGAAGTAGACGCCGCCTTCCCAGGCTTTGTAGAGCCGGCCGTTGGTCGCGTCATACGAGACCCACAGCGCCGAATCGAGTGCAGCAGTCAGCATCCGAGGCCGGCCATCGAGCACGGTCCGAAACACCCAAACATCCCGAGGCCGTTCGGGCGTTTGAGCCAACGTGGTGGGGGCAATCATGAGCAAGATACCGGCGCAGACCAAGAGCCGGCGAGCAAATCGGAGAAGCATGGCAACAGGTGTGGTGAGTTGGTCCGGCAATGTAAAGCCAGGGGGCATGAGGGGAAAGGGAATGCCCAGCGCGGGAGAGCGTTGGGAGAGGAATGGCACCACCGCAACGGGAGGCCGCCGGTAGAGACGTTGCATGCAACGTCTGTACGGGGTTGGCGCTCGGTTTCGGGAAATGCCATCCGGGTTGGTGCTCGGTTTCGGGAGGTGTCATCCGAAATGGGCGCCCGGTTTCGGGAAACATCCAACCGGGAATGCCGGCGTCAGATGTATTCGCCCCAGACGTCCCGCAAGGCATGGGCAATCTCGCCGAGGGTGACGTTCGATTCGACGGCGTGTAAAATGCGCGGCATCAAGTTCTCGGTGCCGGCAGCCGCGGATTTGATGCCTGCGATGGCCGACGTGGCCTGTTCAGCATTTCGTTTCGCGCGCAGGGCGGACAGGCGCTCGGTCTGTGCACGCTGCACGCTGTCGTCGACCCGAAAGAGTTCGGGCGTGACCGACTCGTCCTCAACGAACTCGTTGACCCCGACGACGATTTCCTCCTTGCGCTCGACGGCCAACTGGTAGGCGTACGCCGATTGCCCGATCTGATCCTGATAGTAGCCGGCTTCGATCGCCGCTACGGCTCCTCCCATCTCGTCGATCTTAGCAATCAGCGCTTCCGCTTCCGCTTCGACCTGGTCGGTCAGATGCTCGACATAGTAGCTGCCCCCTAGGGGATCAACCGTCTCAGGCGCTCCGGATTCGTGCGCGATGATCTGCTGCGTCCGTAAGGCCGTCCGGGCCGCTTCCTCTGTGGGCAACGCGAGCGCCTCATCGAATCCGTTCGTGTGGAGACTCTGCGTACCTCCCAGCACGGCGGCAAGGGCTTGGAGCGTCACCCGCACGACGTTGTTTTCCGGCTGCTGGGCGGTCAGGGTAGAGCCCCCTGTCTGCGTGTGAAACCGGCACATCATCGCCTTAGGCTCCGTCGCACCGAAGCGTTCCTTCATGATGCGCGCCCACAACCGGCGGGCGGCCCGGAACTTGGCGATCTCCTCGAAGAAGTCGTTATGGGCGTTGAAAAAGAACGAGAGCCGGCGGCCAAACACGTTCACGTCGAGCCCCACATCGAGCGCCGCCTGCACGTACGCAATGCCATTGGCCAGCGTAAACGCGACTTCCTGCACGGCCGTCGAGCCGGCTTCTCGGATGTGATAGCCCGAGATCGAAATCGTATTCCACCGTGGCAGCTCGGCCGAGCACCACGCGAACACGTCCGTGATGAGCCGCATCGACGGACGTGGTGGGTAGATGTACGTCCCGCGCGCGGCGTACTCCTTCAGGATGTCGTTCTGAATGGTGCCCCCCAGCTTCTTCAGGTCCGCCCCCTGCTCCTTGGCTACGGCTACATACAGCGCTAGCAACGTGGACGCCGTCGAGTTGATGGTCATCGACGTCGTGACATCTTCGAGCTGGATGCCGTCGAAGAGCCGGCGCATGTCTTCGATGGAGTCAATGGCCACGCCCACCTTGCCGACCTCACCGTCGGCCATGTCGTCATCCGAGTCGTACCCGATTTGCGTCGGCAGATCGAAGGCGACCGAGAGTCCGCTCACTCCTTTCGAGAGTAGGTAGTGGTAGCGCTCGTTCGAGGCCTCAGCCGTCGAGAAGCCGGCGTATTGGCGCATCGTCCAGAGCCGGTTGGTGTACATACCGGGGTAGACGCCCCGCGTAAACGGATACCGCCCCGGCTCGCCGAGCCGGGCGTCGAGGTCATCAGGCAGCGCAGAGAAGGTGGACATGTGGACGGGTTATCGTTCTACGTATCGATGAGGCCACCCGTAGAGACGGTGCATCCACCGTCTCTATCGGATGGCGCTTCGTTTTCGGGAAACACCACACGGAGATAGCGCTTCGTGTTCAGGATGCGCCATACCCGATGGCACCTCGGTTCAGAATCGGACGCGTTTACCCGAGCGTATCCGCCGCGAAGCGAAGCCGGCGGGCGCAGGTCTCTGGGCCGAGGACAGCCATCAGTTCGGAGAGATCTGGCCCCCCGCCTACACCGGTGAGCGCGAGACGGGTCGGAAACATGATTTTGCCGATACCGACGTCGTGGGTTTCAGCGATGGCCTCCAGGTGGGCGTGCGCTTCGCCGGGCGTGAACGCCTCTAGCCCATCGAGGCGGCCGGCAAGAGCCTGGGCAAGCTCCGTGGCGTTGCCTTTCCAGCGCTTCGCCGGCTTGGCTGCGAATTCCGTAGGGTCAGCGTAGAAGTAGGCCATGGACGCATCGGCGAGATCGCCGGCCTTGGTGATGCGTTCCCGCATGAGCCGGGCCATGTCGTGCAAGCGCGCATCGGACACACCCAACCCAGCGGCATCCGCGTGCGGACGGGCGCGCTCGGCAATGCCGGCCGGGGTCAGTTCGCGGATTGTGTTGGCGTTGTACCAGTCGAGCTTGTCGAGATCGAACTTAGCCCCGGATTGCCCGATCTCGCTGACGTGAAAGGCATCGACGAGTTCGTCGAGTGT
>JBCDHV010000204.1:0-7054 GCA_038749615.1 Bacteroidota bacterium | reverse complement strand
GACCGGTGGTACACCGGCAAAAGCTCCCAGGAAAACATGGACGAGGCGTGGGATTACCTCCAGGAATGGGGGCGCATCACGACGACCATTGGGCAGGGCGAGTACGACTCGCCGCATTACCTGAAAGTCTACCTCGCCCCGCTCGCGCTGCTCTACGGATTCGCCGAAGACCAGCGGATCCGGCAGTGGGCAGAAATCATGCTGGACTATATCGTAGCCGACTTCGCCGTCGAGCACATCGACGGATTCTACGCCGGCGCGCACGCCCGGTTGTACGAGCGCGAGGTGGTCCAGCCGGTCAACGCGCCGTCGTCCCGGTCGTCTTACCAGTTTTTCGGAAGCGTTCCGTTCATGCCGAGCGGGGAGAGCTTCATCCTGGCCGTGAGTGGGTACCGGCCACCGCTCATCCTGAACGACATCGCGCTCGACCGAAGCGAGCCCTACACGCACCTCGAACGCAAACGGACGCGGCACCGGATTCGGAACACGGAGGTCAAGAACAAGATTGTCTACAAGACCACGCGCATGCGCGCCGAATATGCCATCGGAAGCTCGCAGGGCGGCTTGCTTCAGCCGATTCAGCAGCAGACGTGGGATCTGACTTGGGCCGTAGATGGCGATCCGAAAGGCATCCACAACACGTTCTTTGCCCTGCACCCGTACAGTTCCCCACGCGAGGGCACGATGTACTTTGGGGAGCAGTGGGAAATGGTGACGGAACTGATCGTCCGGTCCAAGACCGAGTTCGCCTCGCCCGATAAGTGGACTGGCGGCTCTGCGTACGAACAGGTGATCCAATCCGACGACGCCGTCGTAGCCCTGTACGACATCGATCCGGATGCCGAGTACGGCCACATCAGTGCCTTCTTCTCGAAGGACTTGAGCGAGACCATTGAGCGCGAGAGCGGTTGGATCATCGCACGCGGTGGTGATGCACTGATCGCGTTCTATCCACTGGCCCCGTATGAGTGGCGCGACGAAGAGTCCGGCGACCGGCGCTTCCACAGTCCGCACCGCAAGAACGGCTACGTGGTCCAGGCCGCGCCAGCTGGCGACTTCGAGTCGTTGGAGGCCTTCGCCGAGGCCGTCGAGGCCCTTCCGCTCGAAACGGCCCAAGAACCGACGCCGTCGGTCTCGTTCCAGACGCTGGCCGGCGAGCAGATCCAATTCACGTATGGCGAGACGCCAGTCATCGCCGGCACGCCGGTCGATTACGCCGGCTGGCCGCTCTACGACGGCCCCTTCCTCGAAGCCGATGTCGACAGCCGCCGGCTGCTCATCAAACACGGCCCTCAACGCCGGCTCCTCGACCTGGCAACCCTGAAAATCACCGAATGGGTCGAATGACTTCACCCCGTGACCGAAGGCGAACCCTCGTAAAGCCGTTGCATGCCACGGCTCTGCTGGGTGCTGCCTCCGCGCCCACACGAGCACATCCGTAAAGCCGTTGCGTGCAACGGCTCTGCCCGGCACCACATCGTGACCATACAAGCACATCCGTAAAGCCGTTGCACGCAACGGCTCTACGCAACGCTCCTTTTCGGCACCATGCCAAATCTCATGCGCATCATTCTTTTTCTGCTCGCTCTGACGCTCCCGGTGGCTGCGACGGCCCAGCATACCCTGTGGGCCGGCCTCATCAAATCGAAGGGATACGTCGTGGGCTCGCCGCTTTCGCAGAGCGGTTTGCACTACCTGACCGGAGACACGACCTGGGCACACGTTGGGTGGAATCACCCACGGTCGGCGGGGCTTTCCACGCCGCCAGGCCAGCCCGACACGCTTTACGTCGCCGCCGGCAACGGCGTGCTTCGCAGCTTCGACGGCGGCACCTCGTGGCGCATCGTCACTGGTTGGGAAGTGACCGAGGCGACCGGCATCGACGTCGACCCCAACCGCCCAGCGGATGTCTACGTGGCCACGGCCTATGGCGTCTGGCGGTCGATGGACCACGGGCAGACGTGGACCGAGGCGAACGCCGGCTTCGAGAAGCGCTACACCCAGAAAATCGAAGTCGATGACACGCAGCCCGGTCGCGTTCTTGCGGCGACGGAAGGCGGCGTCTACGTCAGCGCCAATGCCGGCGTCGCATGGACGTACGCTGGCGTGCCGCACCCGGTGATCTCGCTCTCCCAGAGCGAAGCCGATCCGATGCTCTGGATGGCCGGCACGCAGCGCAACGGCCTCTTTCTGAGCCGCGACGGTGGGCAGACCTGGTCGCGCGCCGAGGGGGTCTCCGACGCGCACAGCATCTACACCGTCTCGCCAGACCCCACGGATGCGAACCGTATGGCGGCCGGCGGCTGGGACACCGGGCTCCTGATCAGCACCGACGGCGGTGAAACGTGGACTACCCGCACCGACGGCCTCCCCATCCCTCATCTCTACTGCCTCGCCTTCGACCCCGACAACCCGGGCCGGCTCTACGCCGCGACCGTCGAAGCCGGCATCTTCGTCATCGACTCGCCAACCGCTCCCTTCCGCGATGCCGGCCTCTACGGCACCCTGGTCTGGGACATGACCTTTCTAGATGGCTGATGGGTGGGTAGGACGCCCGCGCTCGTGTTCGAGCGTCGGGGCTGTAGCTGGGTGGACCGCATTCGACGGCAGCCCACGTCCTGAAGCCTCCAGCTATCAACAACCGCCCAACCGCAAACCAACGACCATCATGTTTGACGGCACTTACGACCTCGACTCTTCGACCCCTGAATTCTTCCAAGCGAACGGCTACGCCGAAACGCGCAATGTGCTGACGGCCGACGAAGTCCGTGCCGTACGGGACGCTATGGAGGACGTCATTGCCCAGCGCAAAGCCTTTGCCCGTGATTTGGGTGGAGATGGCGCTGGACAAGCGCAAATCCTCCAGATGCTCAACCTTTGGGAGCAGCATCCTGTGCTGGAGCAATACGTCCGCAGCCCACGCATCTCCGGGATCGCCAAGCAACTCGCCGGCAGTTCCGAGTTGCGCCTGTTTCATGACCAAGCACTCGTCAAGCCGGCGCACTCGACCAAAGCCTCGCCGTGGCACCAAGACCAGCCGTACTGGCCATCCAAAGAAGGCGGAATGTTCTCCTGCTGGATGGCGCTCGACGATGTCATCATCGAACGCGGGGCCATGCAATTCATCGCCGGCTCCCACAAATGGGGCGAGTTTGACCCCATCTCGTTTGGCGGTGACGGGCCGGCCCTCACGGATCTCATCGACGAAGAACAGAAAGCCGCCTGGAATCCAGTTCCGGTGGAGCTGAAAGCCGGCGATTGCACCTGGCACCACGGTCTGACCTTCCACTTCACGCGCCCGAACTCGACCGACCACGTCCGCCGCGCCTTCGTCACCATCTACATCCCCGACGGCATCACCTACGCCGCCGGCGAGAAGATGGAGCATCCCCTCTCCGAAACCATCACGAGCCAAAAAGGCGAACCCCTCCGCGGGAGCAAGTTTATCCAGGTTGGGTAGTTGAGCGGGGCGCTCGCTCTGCTCGCTGCGGTTAGGTGGTTTTAAACTGCCTAACCGCCCAACCATCCAACTACCCAACCAACATGATCGACCTTTCAACTACGCTTTCTCCCGCTGATCTCGCGGAGGGCCTCAAGCGCATGTGGCAGCTCTCTGGGGAGAAGATTCGGCGCATCGAAGACCGGGTCAAGCCCGGTGACGGGACGCCGGTGTTCACCGTCGAGGGACAATACACGGCGCGGGGATGGACCGAGTGGACCCAAGGCTTTCAGTTCGGCTCGGCGCTGCTGCAATTCGACGCGACCGGCGATACGGATTTTCTAGAGTTCGGCCGGCGTGGTACGGTCGAGCGCATGGCCGGCCACGTCACGCACATGGGCGTCCATGACCACGGCTTCAACAACGTCAGCACCTACGGCGCGTTGCTCCGGCTCATGTACGAGCAGCGGATCGAATTCAACGCGTGGGAGAAGCACTTCTACGAATTGGCATTGAAGTGCTCTGGGGCCGTCCAGGCCGCCCGGTGGACCCGCACGCACGACGGCGGCGGTTTCATCTACTCGTTCAACGGCCCGCACTCGCTCTTTTCGGATACCGTCCGCTCCCTCCGCGCCCTCGCGATGGCCCACGCCCTCGGCCACACGCTCGATGGCGAGCACGACGAACGGCACAATCTCATGGGCCGGCTCATCCAACACGCGGAGGCCACCGCCCGGTACAACGTCTACTACGGCGAAGGCCGCGATGGCTACGACGTGCCGGGCCGCGTGGTGCACGAGAGCATTTTCAACACGAACGACGGCCATTACCGCTGCCCCAGCACGCAGCAAGGCTACACCCCGTTCGCCACGTGGACGCGCGGCCTAGCGTGGGTGATTGCCGGCTATCCGGAAGAACTCGAATTTCTCGCCACCCGCACCGATGACGAACTCGACGCGTTTGGTGGCCGCGAGGCCATCCGCGAGCGGTGGGAACGAACTGCCCGGGCTGCCTGCGACTTCTACATCCGTGAGACGCCTACCGACGGCGTTCCGTACTGGGACACAGGCGCTCCAGGCCTGGTGCATCTCGGCGATTATCTGAGCCGGCCAGCCGATCCCTTCAACGAGCACGAGCCCGTCGACAGCTCAGCAGCGGCTATCGCCGCCCAGGGCTTGCTCCGCTTCGGGCGGTACCTCACCCAACGCGGCGATGCCGACGGCGAACGCTACACGCAGGCCGGCCTCCGTACCCTACACACGCTCCTCGACGAGCCCTACCTCAGCACCGACCCTGCGCACGAGGGTCTGCTGCTGCACGCCGTCTATCACTGGCCCAACCGGTGGGACCATGTGCCGGCCGGTGGCTCCGTGGCACGCGGCGAGTCTGCCATGTGGGGCGATTATCACCTCCGCGAAGCTTCTCTTCTGGCCGGCCGCCTCGCCGACGGCAGCCAGCCTTACTACACGTTCTTTCATGGAACGGCCTTTCCTCAAGAAAACCTCCGTATGGCGCTATGACCATCGTCGATCTCGCCACCACCAAAGGCCGCGGCTACCCCGCTGGCCGCATCACGAAAAACCTCGTCAACGGCAGCTCGCCGGTGGCGCTGGACTACTGCTCCCTCGGCTTCGTCGAGTTGGACCCGAACGGCGGCCAAGTGCCGTGGCATAACCATGTGCAGGAGGAAGTCTACATCATCCTGGATGGCGAAGGCCAAATGTGCATCGGTGACGAATGCCATCGCATCACGGGCGGGCAGATGGTGCACATCCCGTCGAACGCCTATCACCAGCTCACCAACACCGGCGACGTGCCGATGCACATGGTCTACTGCTACGCCCCTGCCGGCGACGTCGACCATTGGAAGCAAGAGCTCGCCGGCACGCTGCCGAAGGCCGGTATCGATGTCCCCGCTCTGCCTGAAGGCGCATGGCCGCAGCATACAGATCCGCCAGCGTAGGTGGAGATCGGGAAAGGGAGAGAGGTTGAGATGTGGGTTCCATCATTGGACCCAACTGCTGCCCAGACAGACATTCATCCATCATAAATCGACAATCATACATCCAAATGATCCACACAGTAGGCATTGTCATGAACGGCGTCACAGGGCGCATGGGGACGAATCAGCACCTCATGCGCTCGATCGTCGCGATCCGTGAGCAAGGCGGGGTGCAGATCGGCCCGCAAGAGGTTATCATGCCGGAACCCGTCTTGGTCGGGCGCAACCCGCTCAAGCTCGAACGGCTCTCCGAACGCGCTGGCGGACTGCCCTGGACCACCGACGTTGACGCGGCGCTTTCTGACGACAAAAACACCGTCTATTTCGATGCCCAGACCACCGACCGGCGCGTCGATTGGGTCTCCAAGGCTATCGATGCCGGCAAGCACATCTATTGCGAGAAACCGACCGCGCTCGACACCCAGAAGGCGCTCGAGCTGCATCACAAAGCCGAGAAGGCCGGAATCAAGCACGGCGTGGTGCAAGACAAGCTCTGGCTGCCGGGGTTGCGCAAACTTCAGGTGTTGCGTGACACGGGGTTCTTTGGCGAGATCCTGAGCGTGCGCGGCAATTTTGGCTACTGGGTCTTCGAAGGAGACACGGTGCCGGCGCAGCGCCCGTCGTGGAACTACCGCAAGGAAGATGGCGGTGGCATCATCCTGGACATGCTGTGCCACTGGCGCTATGTGCTCGACAATCTGTTTGGCAACGTCCAGGCCGTTTCCTGCTACGGTGCCACGCACATCCCGACGCGCTACGACGAGCAAGACCGCCCTTACGACGCCACGGCAGACGATGCGGCCTTCGCCACGTTCGAGCTCGATGGCGGCGTGATTGCCCAGTTCAACTCGTCTTGGGTGACCCGTGTCCGTCGCGACGATTTGCTGACGGTGCAGGTAGACGGCACGCGCGGATCGGCCGTGGCCGGCCTGCGCGAATGCTGGGTCCAGCCGGCCGGCGCTACGCCCAAACCTGTCTGGAACCCTGACATCCCGCAGCCCATCAACTTCTACGATTCCTGGCTGCACGTCCCGAATCAGGTCCAGTACGACAACGCCTTCAAGATTCAGTGGGAGCTGTTCCTGAAGCACCTCGTCGCCGACCACCCGTTCAAATACAACCTGCTCGAAGGGGCCAAGGGCGTTCAACTCGCCGAGCTCGGCCTCCAGTCTTGGGCCGAACGCAAATGGCTCGACGTGCCGGCGCTGTCTTAGGCATGAGATCGTAGGTGCATAGGAGCTAAGGGGCTGAGGACTAGTCGAGGAGTTGGCAACCAATCCTAGGCCCCTTAGCCCCCATGCACCGCAGCCCCTTCAAAAAGACTGACCACCCAACTACCCAACCAACATGGCTACAGCATTAATCACTGGCGGGACGCGCGGTATCGGGCTCGGCATTGCGGAGGCCCTGGCGGACGAAGGGTTCGACTTGGCGCTCTGTGGGCGCCGGCCAGCCTCGTCCGTCGCCGATGTCATGAGCGCGCTCGAAGCCCGTGGCGTGCGTGTGACCTACACGCAAGCCGATATCTCCGACGGCGAAGGCCGGCAACGGCTCGTCGATGGCGTGCGCGAGAAGCATGGCGAACTGCACGTCCTGGTCAACAATGCCGGCAT
>JBCDHV010000203.1:0-7066 GCA_038749615.1 Bacteroidota bacterium | reverse complement strand
GGCGAAGACACATTCAACCGGTACGCGCCTGGCATCACGTCCTCCGCATCGAGCAGGAAGGCGAGCTCCCGGCTGATCCGGGCGTAGTCGTCGATCGTCACCGGCCCGTCGCCTTCGACGAACACCTCGACGGTCTGCTGGCCCACACGGCCCTTGACCACCACCTCGACGAGGTAGAGGTCAGACCGGCTGCTCAGCACGTCTCCGGCGAGCCGGCGCACACGAGCCTCGGCCGGCGAACCCGAACGGGCGGCCGTTGCCGGGGTGTCAGTCTGTGAGGAAGAAGCGGGCATGCAAAAAGGTGTAGATAACAGAAACGCTTGCCCCCGAGGAACAAGCGTTCACAGCTTCCGCGCCGGCCGCGTGGTCGAGCCTCACGGCCAACTGCGCGTCCCGGGCGAACGGGAAGACTACCAATATACGACTGGCAGCACGGTACTACACGGGTGGTGCGTTGAATGTTTCTTCGATTTCGTGCGTGCGATGGTCTCGGAATTGGGTGACAGGCCTGGCGTCGGACCAGTGGCCCGACGCTACGGGGGCGTTTTCGCCGAGGGAGGCGTCATGGACCTCCTGATGGATCGCCAGGTTGCCGTATCAGCTTTCCGGTCGCCGTGATGGATCACGGCGCTACGGTGCCGGGACTGTGACAGACATCACCTGAGCGAAGCGAACCGCCCCCACCCAACCACAGCGAACGCAGAGAGCGTCCTACCAACCACCCAACCGTTCAGACGTACGTGTACCGCTTCTCCGTCTCCATCGGCTCGGGGTAATCCGTGGTGTAATGGAGGCCGCGGCTTTCGTGGCGCATTTGGGCCGAGCGGACGACGAGGTAGGCCACGGCAATCAGGTTGCGCAGTTCGCAGAGTTGTGGGGAAACGCGGGCGCGCTCGTAGAAGCTTTCCACTTCTTCGTAGAGGAGCTTCAGCCGGCGCATGGCGCGCTCCAAGCGATGGTCGCTGCGGACGATGCCGACGTAGTTCGACATGACGCGCTGCAGTTCTTCGAGGTTGTGGGAGACCAGCACCCACTCCTGCGGCCTCGACGTGCCGCTGGCGTCCCAAGCCGGGATGCGGTCAGCCGGGACCTCAGAACCCGCCGCGTACGCCAGCGCCGGCTCTACAGCTCGCTCGCCAAACACGAGGGCTTCCAGGAGCGAATTGCTCGCCAGCCGGTTGGCCCCGTGCAAACCTGTGCAGGTGACCTCGCCGCAGGCAAACAGCCCGTGGATGGACGTTCGGCCGACGGTATCGGTCACCACGCCTCCGCACATGTAATGCGCCGCCGGCACGACGGGAATGGGCTCCTTCGTGATGTCGATGCCGAAGCCTTTGCACGTCTCGGCGATGTTCGGAAAGTGCGCGAGCACCTCATCGGCCGGCTGCCCGGAAATGTCGAGCCAGACGTGTTCTTCGCCGCGCTGCTTGAGTTGGTCGTCGATGGCGCGGGCCACGATGTCGCGCGGGGCGAGTTCTGCGCGGGGGTCGTAGGCCGTCATGAAGCGCTCGCCGGCTTGGTTGTAGAGAATCGCGCCTTCGCCACGGACGGCTTCGGAAATCAGGAAGCTATCGGCATCCGGGTGGTAGAGCGACGTCGGGTGAAACTGGATGAACTCCATGTTCGCGATCTTGCCCTTGGCGCGGTAGACCATGGCCACCCCGTCTCCGGTGGCCACGCTCGGGTTGGTCGTGTGCGCGTACACCTGGCCGGCCCCGCCAGTGGCCAGTAGGGTGGCTTTGGCGAGGAACGTTTTCACCTCACCGGTGCGGTCGTCCAAGACGTACGCGCCGTAGCAGTGCACATCGGGCCGGCGGCGCGTGACTACTTCACCCATGTGGTGCTCGGTGATCAACTCGAGCGCAAAATGGTACTCGAAAATCTCAATGTTGGGATGCGACTGTACCTTCTCCAGCAGTGCCCGCTCGATCTCCCGTCCCGTCATGTCGGCCGCATGGACGATCCGGTTGTGCGAATGCCCACCCTCGCGGCCGAGGCTGAGCCCGTCGCCCTTCCGCGTAAATTCGGCACCCATCTCGATCAGCTCACGCACACGCTGCGGCCCTTCCGTCACGACGATCTCCACGACTTCCGGATCGCAGAGCCCCGCGCCGGCAATCAGCGTGTCCTCGATGTGAGCCTCGAACGAGTCCTCGAGGTCCATCACGGCGGCCACACCGCCTTGGGCATAGTTCGTGTTCGACTCGACCGATTCCTTCTTCGTCACGATGGCCACGCGCCCGTGTTCGGCAACCCGAAGGGCAAACGACAAGCCGGCAACTCCACTGCCGAGCACGAGAAAATCGAAGGTCATGGTTGGTCTGTTTGTTGGGGATTTCGCTGCGCTCACGTGGAGGCGTGGTCAGGCGGAAGGGTGGAGACGTGAGGCGGCTCGCTTCGCTCGGGTGGGCAACAGGGGGGAGAGGTCTTTGGACACTGTGGCATCTCGAAGATACGACGGCCCGGCACTTCTTGGTCTTCGAGCGGCTGAACTCGCCGAAGACCTCTGCGCCCGCCTTTCCCGTCTCGCTTTGCTCGCGTGGCGGGTGGGCGGGTTGCGGGTAGCAGGTGGGAAATTCGCTTCGCTCAGGGGGAAAAGTGGTCAGGCGGAAGGGTGGAAAGGTGAGGCGGCTCGCTTTGCTCGGGTGGGCAACAGGGGGGAGAGGTCTTTGGGCACTGTGGCATCTCGAAGATACGACGGCCTGGCACTTCTTGGCCTTCGAGCGGCTGAACTCGCCGAAGACCTCTGCGCCCGCCTTTCCCGCCTCGCTTGGGTGGCTTCTTGGTTATGCGTCGATGTCGGGGAAAGCACCGGATTTTACGCGTTGCAGTTCCCGTTGAAGTTGAACTGCTTCTTGGGCGTAGCGCAACTCGGCTTGGGTGTCTTGGTCTTGCCGGGCGCGGGCCGTTTGCCGGCGGAGGCGTTTGGCCGCCTCGTCGATTCGGTGCATCCGAAGCAGGCGCATCGAACTGATGGCCGACTTCTTCGGGTCCTCGTCGATTTCGGGGACTTCGATCTGGTGCATCTGCCGCCAGTTGCCGGACACGCGCTCTTTTTCCAGCATTAGCACGTCGGCCACGAACGTCTGCACGGCGGGGCCGTGTGTGCCCTGGAGAAACGGCTCGCGCGACACCGCGCCGGCCTCGTACATCGCGACGAGTTGCTCAACGACCTGCAGACTCGGCCCCTCGGTAAACTCGGCGAGCCCCATGTTACTGAGGATCAACTCGACCATGCGGTCGCCGTGGGCAAGCATCAACTCGACGAGCTTTTTCTCCGGAAGGGGAACGATGGGGGACGTAGGAGCAGACGGACGGAGGGGCGGCGGTTCTTCTGTGTACTCGGGCATCATATAGTCGGCCAGAGCGTCCTGTGCGGCTCTATCCCTCTGCCTCTCTACCCCTCTGCTCCGCTCCTCTACTCGTCTACTTGCCCGCTCCTCCACTCTTCGACTCTTCTCACGCCGTTCCAGCACCTTCTGCATCTCCGGGCGGAGCTGAACCTCGGGGATGTCTAGTTCGTCGGCAGCGATGCGAATGTAGCCGTCCTGCTTGATCGGGCTGGGGATGCGGGCGATGCTGGAGAGCACGTCGCGTACGGTCTCCAGGACCCCTTCTGGCGTGCCGAGTTGGCCCCGCCGGCGGGCAACGCCCACGATGAAGGTCACGAAATCCTGCTCGTGCTCCTTGACAAAATTGCGGAACGCCTCTCCGCCAAACTGGCGCACGAAGCTGTCGGGGTCCGCGCCGTCTGGAAGCGGAACGATGCGCACTTCGAGATCGGCTTCCAGGACCAAATCGAGGCCGCGTAGGGCGGCGTTCGTGCCGGCGTTGTCGGCGTCGTAGAGCAGGTGGATGGTCTTGGCGTAGCGCTTGAGCATCGCGACCTGTTCAGCCGTCAGCGCCGTTCCGCTACTGGCCACGGCCGTCTTGAGGCCGGCTTGGTGCAGCGAAATCACATCGGTGTAGCCCTCGACCAACATTGCCGAGGACGCCCGGCGGATCTCGTTTTTGCCCTGGTATAGCCCGTAGAGCACCCGGCTCTTGTGGTAGACTTCGGTTTCGGGCGAGTTGATGTACTTCGCGCCCTCGTTCGAGCCTTCGAGCACGCGGCCGGCAAACCCGAGCACTTTGCCGACGTGCGAGAATAGCGGAAAGATCACGCGCCCCCGGAAGCGGTCGTAGGCGTTGCCGTTGTCTTTGACGATGATGAGGCCGGCGCGCTCGAGGTACGCGTCTTCGATGTGCGCCGTCTTCGCCTTGTCCATCAGGACCCGCCATTCATCCGGCGCAAAGCCCAACCCGAACTGCTTGATCGTTTTCGGCTCGAAGCCTCGGCCCTCGAAGTAGCTCAGCCCGACCTCGCGGCCGGCGTCGGTCTGCGTCAGTTGCTCATAGAAGTGCCGAGCTGCAAACCGGAGCGCGTGGTAAACCGAATCCGTTTCGCTCGCCGTTTCGTCGGCCGGGCCCTCGAGTTCAGGGAGCGGGATGTTGGCCCGGTCGGCCAGGACACGGACGGCCTCGACGAATCCGACATTGTCGTGCTCCATCAGAAACGAGAACACGTTGCCGGCCTTGCCGCACCCGAAGCACTTGTAGATCTGCATGCTTGGCGTCACGCCGAAGCTGGGGGTCTTCTCGTTGTGAAACGGGCACAACCCGACCCACCGCGTGCCGGCGCGCTTGAGCTGGACGTACTCCCCCACCACCTCGACGATATCCGACGCGAGGCGGACTTCTTCGATCTTGTGCTCGGGAATCCGAGGCATGGGTTTGAAGTGGCGGGTGAGCAGGTGGCGAGTAGCGGCTGGATCGCGAGTAGCCGGAAAGTAGCGGATGCCGGCGTGAATGGGATGGGGATTTCGGGCTGCCGTTCAGAAGCTCCAGGGACTATCCAGAGCCGCAGGACGACGACTCGGGCAAACGGCTGTCACACGGCTGGATGTCAAGCGCCCCGGCTGTGATGACTTTCACCTAAACCCACGGGCCTCGTCATGTTTCGCTCTGCCTTGCCGTTCGTCGTTGCCACGCTCTTGCTCACCCTCTCGGCCTACGTCGCCGGCCGCCGGCACGCCAGCCGGGCGCTCGTCGTGGCCGAGCAGAACGTCGCCGCCTTGGCCGACTCCGTGCGAGTCACCCGGACGCATGCCGGCCACTTGGAAGCCGCCCGCCTTACGCTCGTTGCCGAACGCGACGAATTGCACACGCTCAACCGCTCGCTCGCCGGCGAACTCCACCAAGAACGCGGCCACGTGCTCACGCTCACACGCATTGCCCTCGATCTGCCGCCGGCTACACCGCGTCGCCTAACCCTCACCACGGGACTCCGCCGCCGAGCCGACGGCCGGCTCGAAACGTTCGCCCGGATGCCCTACGCGCAGACGGCCCTCCACCTAGAATCCATGGCCCACCCAGACCTTCTCGCGCCGGCCCACCGCCGTTCGTGGCGGATCGGCCCAATGATCGGAGCCGGCGTGGGCGTCGATGGCACAGTGCGGGCGATGATCGGCGTCGGATTGGTGTTTTAGAGTTGGTATTTCTGGTGTTTAGTGTTTGGTATTTAGTGTTTAGCGCTGACAGAACCGGCAGCCATGGATGGCCGAATCTACGGCCGGGCAGGTCCGAGCTTCGGATGCTAGAGAACTCTCCTAACGAGATCTAAACACCAAACACTGAACACTGGTACGCAACACGCTATCCATTCAGCCCCAAGCCCTTCAACCCCTCAGCTTCATCAATGAAGAGCTGGAGATGCGGGAAGGGGATTTCGATGTCGGCGGCCTTGAGAGCCGTGAAGACCTTTTCCTGGTACTCGAAGCGGATGGGGATTTCGTCGCGCGGGTTTTCGAGCCAGATGCGCAGGCTCATGTCGACGCTCGATGCGCCGAGTTGCGTCACCACCACTTGCGGCGGATGCGTTTGCTGATTCAGCCGGTCGTCGCCTTCGGTGAGGGCCATCACCACGGCCCGCGCCTCCTCGGGCGATTCCTTGTAGGCAATCCCGAACGGCACCTCGACGCGCAGTAGTCCCAGTTTCGTGTGGTTGACCACCATGTGGTTGATCATCTGCGCGTTCGGGATGATGGCGATTTCGTTGTTGAGCGTGCGAATGCGGGTCGACCGTAGCGTGATCTCGGTGACAGTTCCGAAGACACCATCGACAACAATATTGTCGCCCACCATGAATGGCCGGTCGAGCAAGACCGTGAAGCCGGCGATCAGGTTTTCGAGCGTGTCCTTGGCCGCAAAACCGAGCGCCAAACCGACGATCCCGAGACCGGTCACCAGGGCCGTCACATCGAACCCGAGTTCACCAACGACCATCACCGCCCCGATGGCAATGACGATGAAGCGCAGCAGCCGGGTGAGGAGTTGAATCACGTCGGGCGGCACCCGTCTCGAGCGCACCATCAGCCTTCGCGCCACCGAATCCACGACGCGGTACACCGCAAAGAAAAAGAGCAGCACGATGAGCGCGCTGATCACTTCGGGGATATAGTCGAGCGCTTTGTCCCGGAACGAGATCCAAATCTCGCCGCCCCGCCCTTCCCGGATCAACTCCGCCGCCTCCCCTACGCCGCGCCCGATCTCCTCGACCACCGACGTCGTATCGGCCGCGGCGGCTGAGTCCACGGCCGTGCTATCCGGCGGTGCGGACTCCTGAGCGTTGAGTAGAGAAGAAACGTCTTGCACAATCAGACAGGAAGTAGTGAACGGTGCCGGTCAAACAAAGCACGAAGCACCGCTCAACGTCAAACCGAGTTCCATTTCGAACTGACAGCCTCCCCCAACGCCACCACAAACAACACATCCACAGTCTACACCCTACCCCAACCCTCGCGCCGCCTGCATTGTGTTTTTGAGGAGCATCGCGATGGTCATCGGTCCAACCCCGCCCGGCACCGGCGTGATGGCTCCAGCTACCTCGAGTGCCGGCTCGAACGCCACATCGCCCACGAGCCGGTAGCCCCGCTTACGCGTCGCGTCCTCGACGCGGTTCACCCCGACATCAATCACGGTTGCGCCCGGTTTGATCATGTCCGCCGTCACAAAGTTTGCGCGCCCG
>JBCDHV010000202.1:0-7078 GCA_038749615.1 Bacteroidota bacterium | reverse complement strand
TCAGGGAAATGCATGGCGAGGTAGGCTTCGAGGTCTGCTTGGAGCGCCGGCGTCGTGGTGTCTGCGTAGCCCACTTCTTCGTGCCGGTGCAAGTGCCGAGCCCCGCCTAGGACGAGCCGGCCATCCGCGCGTTGCCGGAGGTAGAAGTAGCCCTCGTGCGAGTAGATCGGAGCCGGCAGGCGATCCAGAGAAACGGGCTCCGTGGACAGCATCTGCGCGCGCACAGGCCGAACGGTATCCGCAAACTCGGGCGATACATTCGGCAAGTAGGCGTTCATCGCGAGAACGACTCGGGGGGCCTCGATCGATGCTCCTGATTCCGTAGAGGCGACGAGACTCGATCCGGCCGGCCGGATGTCAAGCACCCGGCAGTCTTCAACGATTGCTGTACTGGAGCGCTCTGCGATGTGGCGGACGAGCTTGGCTGGATGCCCCTCCGCGTTGTCTGGCATCCAGAGACCACCATAGAACTGGCGGGAGCCGAGCCGGCGGTTCAGGTCGTCAGCCGGCAGAAACGTCGCGCTCACGCCGAACGCGTGCAGCAGCGGCCCGCTTTCACGCAAACGCGACTCCTCATCAGCATCGCCGGCAACCGTAAAGCTTCCGCGCGTGCGGTGGTCGAAGGCGGCTGGATCCAACTCGGAGGCGATCAGCTCAGCGTTCTCGCGGGTCAGTTGCCAGAGCCGACGCATGCGCTTGGCTCCGTAGCGTTCGAGGTCCGTCCGGGCGTCTGAGGCTGAACCTTGCAGCAAGAAGCCGGCGTTCCGGCCACTCGCGCCGTGGGCCACGCGTTCTGCATCGAGGAGCACGACGTCGAGATTTGGATCTTCGCGCTTGAGCCAGTAGGCCGTGCTCACCCCCAGCAGGCCGGCTCCCACCACCACGACATCTGCGCTAGCAGGGAGTTCACGCGATACACCGAGCGGAGGTACTTCGGATTGCCAGATGGACGTCGTCGGCATTCAGAAGCTGTTTTTGAAGTTCAGTCAGGATTCGTACGTCTCAGCGCGGCGTTTTTGAGCACTCAACACGCGTTCATCGTCTGGCCCATAGGCGTCGCGCAGCGTCGTGACAGCCTGATCCATGTGCGCTCGGCCCCGCGTTGGCTGGCCAGACAGAAGATACGCTTCGCCAAGTTCCTCTTGTGCTATGGCTAGCCACGCCACCTGGGGGCGTTCTGCACGTTGATAGATCGCAATGACGGATTCGTATGCCTGAATGGACTCTGCGTACCGGCCGGCGCGTTTCCAAGCGTTCGCGTGTTTGACTCGGGAGCTGAGTACTCGCGGATGATCGGGGCCTGCGGCCTGCTCGTACGCTGCGCGGCAGGTATCGAATTGGGCCAAAGCCTTAGCATGCTGGCCCGACTTGCTGTTGACATCAGCCAGGTTGCACAAGGGGTTGGCGTATCGCCGGCTAGCCGTGCCGTACTCTTCCTCAGCCATCGCCACGGCCCGCCCGAACGCGTCGATAGCTCCCTCGTGATCGTCTTGGTCGATGTACAACGTGCCCAGATTGTTGAGGACGATCGAGGCTATGCCTCGCAAGCCGGCACTGAGATAGTTGACGTAGGCGCTGTCGTAGCTCGCCTTGGCCACGGCCCACGCGCGTTGGTCCTGCGCGATGCTGCCCCGCTGCGTCCACATGTGGGCCAACATGGCGTTGTTCGAGCCGGCCACTTGCTCCACGCGCTGGAGTCCGAGATCGACTGTTTCGAGAGCCTCGCCGAGTTGGCCGTTCTGCTGAAGCGCCATCGACAATCCGTGATACAGTTCGGGAATTTCTGCATGATCTGCGCCGAGGGCCGCTTCCCGCAGTGTGATGGCGGTGCGGTAGGCATCTACGGCCCCTTCGAGGTCGTTCTGCCGGACGTTCAGAAAGGCAATCGTCTGATAGCTCTCGGACGAAGCCGCCGACCGTTCCCCTTCGAGCCGGCGTCGAATATCGACGGAGACAGTGAGGAGCGATTCGGCCTCGGCGAGCCGGCCTTGCGTGATCGAGGAACGAGACAGAAGATCGAGAGCACGCGCCGTTTCTAGCGTCGCCGGCTCCTCAGACTGAAGCGCCAACGATGCACGATAGAGAGAATCGGCCGCCCCGTACGCTTCGAGGTAATGTTCGATCTCGCCGAGTGCAAGGAGGCCACGCGCTTCGTCTTGGCGGGTTGCTTCTGGATGCGTGCGGTACAGCTCTACAGCTTTTGCTACCAACGGCTTCGCGGATTCGTAGGCCGCCACGTTTCGGTAGACCCCTGCAATGACTTCTGAGAGACGGGCACGCACCAACGGCTCTTCGGTGAGCGACGCGTCCAGTCGCGAGGCACCGAGGTCCATCGCGTCTCGCACCGTCAGTGTGTCCCCCCGCGCAGGACTCGGATTGGTGGTCTGAAACACATCTTCGATGAACTGAACCACGCGCTCGGCTTTCTGCGCCTCGCGTTGCGCTCGGTCGCGCTCGTCGGCGAGGCGGAACGTGTAGACCGATGCTGCCGCAAGGAGCCCGACGGCGAATGCAGCCACAGCCAAGGTCCCCGCTCGGTGCCGGCGGACGAAGCGCCCGACGCGGTACGGTACGCTGTCTCCACGTGCTTCCACGGGCCGGCCGTCGAGGTGCCGGCGAAGATCCTCGGCCAGCGCATCGACGGATTCGTAGCGGCGGTGAGGCTCTTTGCGCAGCGCTTTCAGGCAAATCACGTCGAGATCGCCTTCCAGTTTGCGCCGCAGCCGATCTTTCGAGACGCCGGCTGCCACCGCATCGCTCGAAACGCTCGCCGTCGACGGGCGCGGCGGCTCAGTGTCGCAGATGATCCGAGCGGCTTCGAGGGGCTGGCGGCCATCGATTTCGTACGGCCTCGTTCCACAGAGCAACTCGTAGAGCACGACGCCCAGCGAATACACGTCGCTTCGCGTTCCGACGAGATCGCCACGCACTTGCTCTGGAGACGCATACTCCGGCGTCATCACGCGAGACCCAGTCACCGTCAACGGCGTGGTCGGTGCTGTATCGCCTTCGTCCGCCAAGACCTTCGCAATCCCGAAATCCAGGAGCTTCACGGTCCCTTCGGGGGTGACGAGAATGTTTGACGGCTTGAGGTCACGGTGAACGATGAGATTCGTGTGGGCGAACAAAACGGCCCGGCAGACTTGATCGAAGAGCCGAAGCCGGCCGTCGATGGACAGGTGGTGGGCTCGGCAATAGTCGTCGATCGGCAGGCCGTCGATGTATTCCATCGCGAAGTACGGCTGGCCGGCGTCCGTTAGCCCACCGTCGAGCAATCGGGCCACGTTCGGGTGGGCGAGCCGGGCCAAGATCTGCCGTTCCGCCTCGAACCGCCGGACGACGTGCCGAGCGTCCATCCCGCTCTTGATCAGCTTGAGCGCCACCTGCTGCTCGAACTGTCCGTCTGCGCGCTCAGCCCGGTAGACGGCCCCCATTCCGCCAACGCCCAGCAGCTCGACGAGCCGGTACGGCCCGACGAGATCGCCTGAGCGGTCGGTGTCGTGCAACACAGACACGGCGTCGAGCGCCACGCCATCGAGCAAAGTGTGCGAGGCGGCGTCGGATGCCAGGAGTTCCAGCACTTCGCGTTTGAGTGCTGGATCGCCGGCACATGCGGTGTCCAGATAAGCGTCTCGTTGCTCCGGAGGCAGAGCGCTCGCCTGGTCGAACAACTCGTTGAGGCGTTTCCATCGTTCGGCGTTCATGCTGGAAGGCGTTGTACCCGGCACCGGGCGTGCTACAAGAAGGCATTCACTCTGGAAAGCAAGTTTTCCTTCTCAAAGCGATCAGCGAGGGCTGATCGCTTGGTGTTTAGTGTTCAGTGCTTCGTGTTTGGGTGTTGGACACACCTCTCAACGGCTACCTACCCAACCGCCAAACCACCCAACCGTTTGGCCAACCAAGCGCGCGCCATGCGCCAGTCGCGGCGGACGGTGGGGACAGAGACGCTGAGCACCTCGGCGATTTCCTCGTGCGTGAGCCCGCCAAAAAACTTGTAGGTCACGACCTGGCTCTGCCGGGCATTCCATTGTTCGAGCTGCTGCAAGGCTTCGTCGAGCGCGAGCAGATCGTCCGGGCGGGCCTCTAGAACGACCTGCCCCTCATCGAACGTGGCGTGGATCTGCCCACCCCCGCGTTTCTGCGCATTTCTGCGATGCGCGTAGTTGATGAGGATGCGGCGCATGGAGGTAGCCGCCATCCCGAAGAAATGCGCACGATTCTGCCACGAGATTCGGTCGAGCCCGATCAGTTTCTCGTACGCCTCGTGCACGAGCGCCGTCGTGTTGAAGGTGTGGCCGGCCCGCTCACCTCGGAGCTGGCGATGCGCGATGCGCTGTAGCTCCTCGTAGACCTGAGGCATCAGTTCAGCCAGTGCGTCCTGGTCACCGGCGCTCAGTTCACTCAGTAATGCCGTAATGGGTCGGTCCATCGTGTTGCCGTTCGTTGAGCGTCGCCCTCAAAATTACGCCAGACCGATTATCACTTTCACGTTCAGACGCTGCCTTCCGGTGTGAGAGCCCATGGCTCATCTCATCCATTCAAACATCGGAAGATCATGAAAACCCTCACTCTCCTCGGTCTCCTCCTCGCCTTTGGCTTGATCCTCGGCGGATGCGACAGCGCCATGACAGAAGCGACCTGCACAGACGACCCCACTCAACCCCGATGCGATGAGGCCGCCCCGCAGATCGTCGGAGCCTCTGCCACGGGCGACCGGTTCATCACCGTGCGATTCGACGAGGAATTGGACGCAGCCAGTGTGCTCCCGAACGCCTTCGACATCAGCAACGGCATTGGCCAACCCGTCTCGGCCCGTCTCGCGGGGTCCAGCACCGTTGAACTCGAAACCAGCTCTACCCTAGACGAAGGCACGTACACGGTGCGCGTCACCGGCGTATCAGATGCTGCCGGGAACGCGACAGCCGGCGCCTCCGGTTCATTCCGCGTCGAATCCAACCGCAGCCAGGTGCCGGCCGTCGGTGCCGCATATCCCAACGCCGGCGACAGCCGGATCATCCTCATCGATGCCGAAGGCGAGCGGTTCGTCTACTGGAACCCGACCGATGGCTCGTTCTCGCAAAGCCGGCCCGTCCGCGATCTCGAAAACGGCCGGCTTCCGCTCGGTGCACTCGGTGCGACGGCCAGCACACCAGACGACTCCGAGACCTACTTCTTCGCCCCAGACGGCACATCAGTCACGGTCTACGAACGCGAATCGGCTGCATTTGACGAAGTCCAGCAATTCGGTGAAGACGACTCCGATTTCGGCGACCCTGAGATCGAATCTGTGGGGGCGGCCATGTCGAGCCCAGGCACGTCCGACGCGAACCGAATCTTCCTGTTCGACCTGACGGGCAACCAGTACCAGAGCTTCGACACGGAGAATGCGGAATACAGCCAAGTCTTCAACTACGCGACCGACTTCAGTGGCGGCGGTTCGCCCATCCCCTCCGTCGGAGCCGTGGCCTACAACCCGACCGAGGGCGTGCACTACCTCTTCAACCGTGCCGGCACGCAGTACACCATCTACGATGGCAGCCGAGGCCGTTTCAGCGCTGCCTTCGACCTGAGCCAGCTCGGAGACGGGACGCTCACGTTTTAATGAGGGTGAGGTGATTTAATGAGGGTAAGGTGATCGGTAGGCGCAGGTTTTCCTGTGTCTGGGTACGAACCGCCTCACTTGCATGGCCTCAAAACGACTTACTTCTCATGCGCTACGTCTCCTGGCTCCTCTTGTTTGCCTTCGTCTTCGTCGGCTGTGACTCACTGGAATCTGATGACGATTCCGAAGGCCCTGCTCCGCCCCAAGCCGGCCCGCAGCTGGTCTCAGCCGGGGCCGTGGGCGGCGGACTCGCCATCACCGCTACGTTCGACCAGCCCATCGATGCCTCCACGCTGACTACCGGCCAATTCCGGGTCTTTTCCTCGCTCGACAATGGCCGCGGGGCGCAGAGTGGCTTTGCTTCGGTCACGGCGAACCCCGACGGCCGCTCCGTCACCCTTACCCTCCGAGATCCAGGACTTGGCAACGGCCGGCATACCCTGCGGGCTTCAGATGTGGCCTCCCCCGACGGGCGCATGCAACCCGAATCCCTGGCCGACTTCGAGTATCGCATCAACATCCAGACCCCCACCGGATTCATCGTCCAGAAGATTGTTGTGACCGACTTCCCGGCCAACAAATCGAACGGTAGCACCTGGGACTGGGACCCTATCGCGTCGAATCCTCGCCGGCCTGACATCCGCGTCACGTTCCAGCGCGAGGGGCGGATCCCGCTCTACATCTCGAACACGTACGACAACGCCAGTTCGAGCCGAGACTACACCTTCAACCGTGCGGCCTCATCCGATGACCCGAACGTGCCTTTCACAGCGGACTACACCACCGAGTACCTCCTGAGCCTCGTCGACGACGATTTCGGTGGCGACGAAACGATGGTCCAGGCGCGCTTCCGCTTCTCGTCGAAGTACAAGCTCAACAACGCCACGCAAGACGAAATCCCTGTCAGCGGCCAACGCGGGTTCAGAGCCGTCGTCCACGGGGTGTGGGTGTACTAGTTGGGTGGTTGGGTGGTTGGGTGGTTGGGTGGTTGGGTGGTTGGGTGGTTGGGTGGTTGACGGCAGGCTACCGAACCCCTGAAACCGGCGCAACCTCGTAGCGTCGTGATCCATCACGACGGGGTCTAGATATCGCAACGTTGGATCATGCTGGTATCGGGCTGATCGCCTGACGCTACGGGAGCGTTTGGATCAGGTGCGGCGTTGTGACATCCCGGCCGCCATGATGGATCACGGCGCTACGGGATCGGAACCCACATCACCCGCAACCTGCAACCTGTTCACCCGCCACGTGAACGCAGCGAACCGCTCAGCAGTCCGAGAATGCCTCAGGATCAGACGTATCCTCTGGCTGCTCGCCGGCGTTCGGGTCCTTGGCGGGGTCGTAGAGCATGCCGGTGCAGAGGCACATCTTGCGTTTGGTGCGCGTCAGGATGTCTACGTTGGGGCAGCTGTTGCAGCCTTTCCAGAAGGCTTCTTCATCCGTCAACTCGGAGAACGTAACCGGCTTGTAACCGAG
>JBCDHV010000201.1:0-7104 GCA_038749615.1 Bacteroidota bacterium | reverse complement strand
CCTGCTGCGCGACTTCCAGCAGAAACGCACGCACATCGCCATTGTCGTTGATGAATATGGCGGCACGGCGGGTCTGGTGACGCTTGAAGACATCCTGGAAGAGATCGTCGGCGACATCCGCGACGAGCACGATGAGGCCGAACCTGACCTCTACGAACGGGTGGGCGAACACGCATTCCGGTTCGACGCCAAAGTCGACTTGGACGACCTCAACACGGCCCTCGAAGCCCTCTACCCTCCCGAGGTCTTCCCGCCGCTCGAAACCGACACCTTCGATTTTGAAACGCTCGGTGGTCTCGTCTTCCATCTCACCGAAACCATCCCGGATGCCGGCGCCACCACATCGTACGGTCCGCTCGAACTGACGGTAGAGTCGGTTCAAAACCACCGCATCGGCGACGTGCTGGTCCGCGTGGCCGCCACAGGCGAACCGGTGGAGGTGGAGCGGCGCAACGAGGACGAGCGGTTGCGGTAGACCGGCGGTGCCAGGCCGGCAGGCGGTGGCGCTAGACCTGCGCACCAGGCCGGCAGGCGGTGGCGCTAGACCTGCGCGATCTTCGGGCACGGGGTGGCGCTAGACCGGCGGTGCCAGGCCGGCAGGCGGTGGCGCTAGACCTACGCGATCTTTGGCAACTGGTGCCACTCGAAAGCGATGCGGTGCCGCAGCGCAACGCCTCTCGAGCGGCACCACCGCCCGAAGATCGCGCAGGTCTTCGGGCGCGGCCTGCCAGACCGAGGCCAGGGCGCAGCGGCTCGGACTCTCGGCCACGGCCTGCCAGACCAAGGCCAGGGCATGCCGGCCCGTGATGTCGTATACTTTCAACACGTTGCTACGTCACCCCACCACGACTCGGATGCCCCACCACGTTCGCTCGGCCCACCCCTGGGCCGGCGTTATTGTTCTTTGCGCCCTCTTTGCCACGCCTCATGTCTTCGCGCAAGACCAGCCCACCTACCTCTATCCTCCCGTCCACCTGGGCGATGGCATCGTCCAACAGCAGGTGACGGCTACGACCGGCTTCGTGCTCCTGCGCCGGACGGGGCCATTCCTCATATCCGGTGGTGGGATCCGTAACATAACAATCGACCAGCCCAACGTGGCTCCAGCCGGCGCACTGGTCACCCGGGTTGAGTACCGGCTCAAGGTCGAGGACGAAGGCAACACCAATTTCCAGACATCCGACTACGAGATCCAACTGGAGCGCAGTAATCGAATCATCACGCTTCTCGACCGCCCAGGCGGCACCACAGACGCCGGAACGGACGATGATCCAGAAGACGACGCGGACCTCGAAATCGAATGGCGTACCGTCAACTACTTCAATGGGCTACTCGCCAATGCCGAATGGGGAATCGAGATCACGGACTACACCTTACCTGATGACGGGCAACTTACGTTCTTCGAGTTGCGCATTCATTATGCCCAAACCAACGGCTCGTCGTACGTCTTTGAGCAGGTGATCGCCGAAATCTCCCGTGTGCCGGCTGGGGGAACCGGCGTGCAAGACCTTGTGACGAGCGGGCTTAGCAACGCAGAGACCTCCGCGCTCGATGCCTCAGCCGGCAAACTGTACTGGACAAACCGGTCGAACGGAAAGATTCAACGCGCCAATCTCGACGGCAGTGGGGTCGAGGACGTACTCACCGGCCTGTCCCAACCTACGGGCATCGCGCTCGACCCAGCCCGTGGAAAGCTGTACTGGACCGCACGCGCACTCAACAGTAAAATCCAGCGGGCCAATCTCGATGGAACGGGCATCGAAGACCTCGTGACAGCCCCTTCGGGCGCCTCCTACTTCGCGATCACGCTCGATTTGGTGAACGCCAAGATCTACTGGACCGATTTCGGCCTCGAACGCATCATGCGCGCCAATCTCGACGGCAGCGACGAAGAAACCGTGGTGAGCGGCAACGGCATTATGACCCCTTTTGGCATCGCCCTCGACCCGATCCGTGAGCGAATCTATTGGAGCGATCTGAGTGCAAACACGATTCGGCGCGTCCGGTACGACGGATCGAATATCGAACCGTTGTTCTCGAACCTTTCTGGTGCCGAGAGCATCGCGTTTGACCAACAGCGCTCCCAACTGTACTGGGTGGAATCTGGCTCCGATGCGGTCTACCGCGCCCAGACGCTCATCGGCTTTTCCCCCGGCGCGACAGAAACGCTGGTCTCGAACGCCGGCCTGCAAAACGCACGCGGCCTCTCGTTCGACCCAGCAAGCAGTGTGGTGTACTGGACCGACATCTTCACGAACAAGATTCAGCGTGCCGGCGTGAGGCAACAGCTCGTCGATGCTCCTCTGATTGCCAGCGTGCTCTCGTTCCCTGATGTAGAAGCCGACTTCCTGGGCGAAGACCTGTATTGGACGAACGTGGACATTGGCTCGATCCAAACGGCCAAGTTAGACGGGACAAGCGTCCGCACCCTGGTCACCGGGCAAACGGATCCCGAAGGCCTCGCGCTCGACGTGGCTAACGGCCGAATGTACTGGACGAGCCGCACGGCCGGCAGTGTCTTCCGCGCAGACCTCGACGGATCGTCTGTTCAAACTCTGTTCTCTGGGCTGCCCGCTCCTGCCTCCCCAGCCGTCGACGTCGGTAACGGGAAACTCTACTGGACGGATGAAAGCGACGGAAGCATCCAGCGCTCGAACCTGGATGGATCCTCCCCCGAAGAAGCGCTGGCGCCGGACACTGATCTCCGCCGTGACCTCGTGATCGACGAAGGTACGAGCCGGCTCTACTGGGCTAATGCCACGCAGCAACACATCGCGTATGCCCCGCTCAACTCGATGAGCACCACCACGATCCTCTCTGGGCTAGGATCGGTGACAGACATCGCGCTCGACCCCGCAAACGCGAAAATCCACTGGGCCACGTCGAATAGCGCCGCCGTCCGACGTGCAAACCTTGACGGCACGGAGGCCGAAACGCTTACCGAAGACCAGCTCACGACGCCCTACGGCCTGGCTGTGGCCGCTGCCGCGCCGATGACGCGCAACCTCGTCGTCCACCTGAAGCGGCCCGCCGGCTGGGGCTTTCCGCACACGCACTATTTCAATTCGGTCCCCAACATCGGCATGACGGTTTGGCCCGGCGAGCCTATGGTCGCCGAAGGGTGTGGTTGGTACCGCTACGAGTTGCCCGGCGCGACCTCGGCCAGCATCGTTTTCAACGGCAATGTCTTCCCGCAGACCGTCGACCTCGTGGGCCGCGACCGTGAAGGCTGGTACTTGCCAGACCCAGCACCGGCCTCAGGTAACTACACCGGCACGTGGTACGACGCCAATCCGGATGGCGAATGCTCCGAAGAGGTCAAGCTGACTGCCCAAGCGTTGCTCCAGGGCCCGTACGACCCGGCCGTCAGCTTCATGACCACGTCGCTCAAAGACGCCAATCTGCTGCCGGCCAATCAACCCTTCACCGGCGCGGAATATGACGAGGCGCCTATCGAGTACAACGGGACGGAGGCGTCAGACGGCCTAGGACCCATCGGTGGGATAATCGCGACGGACTGGGCACTCGTCGAACTTCGGACAGATCAGGACGACCCGCGCACGACCGTGGCCCGGCGGGCCGGCATCATGACCAACAATGGGGTCATCATCGATACAGAGACCTTGCTCGACCTCGAATTCCCCGTGCCGGCCGGCGATTACTACGCCGTGGTGCGAACCCGCAACCACGTGCCCGTCGTCAGCGCCGTTGCGCTCACCTTGGGAGCGAGTGAATTCTTCTACAGCTTCAACGATGCGGCCACACAGGCCGCCAGCCCTGACGCCATGATCGAAGTGGAGCCGGGCGTCTGGGCGCTGCGTACCGGCGACGCAGACGGCGATGGCGCAGTGACCGCGCTCGACATCGTCAACGTGTGGCAGCCGGAGAGCACCCAAGGCACCGCCTACCTCCGCGCCGACTTCGACCTCTCCGGCTCGGCCACCGTGACCGATGTGCTGCTCTGGCTGGTCAACAACGGCCTAGGGTGGTAGACCTGCGCTCGGGGCCACCGATCCCCCTGGCACCTTTCCCCCTCTCCCCTATATTCCCCGGTCCCCCACCACCCCCAACCCTTCCTCAATGGCGGTCTCCCCCTCTGAACGTGGAATGTGGAACTCGAAGCTCGGGTTCGTTCTTGCTGCAGCCGGCTCGGCCGTCGGTCTCGGCAACATCTGGCGGTTCCCGAGCGAAGTCGCCGAGAACGGCGGTGCGGTCTTCGTCCTGATCTACCTGGCCTGTTGCTTCCTGATCGGGTATCCGGTGATGGTAGCAGAACTGACCATCGGCCGGAAGACTCGCCGAAATCCGTACGGCGCGTTCCGGGCCCTCTCCTCGAACCCGCTCTACGGCCTAATTGGCCTCTGGGGCATCCTGTGCGGCGTCGGGATTCTAGCGTTTTACAACGTGGTCGCCGGCTGGACGTTTAGCTCAATGTTCAGCGAAATTTTCCTCGCTGCTGGCAACACCGAACTCGCTGAGTACTTCGCCAACACGGGAGACGGCACCAAAAACGCCATCTTCTCGGCGGTCTTCATGGTCGTGACGGTCTTCGTCGTAGCCGGGGGCGTGAGTGCTGGCATCGAGAAAGTCGCCAAAACGTTGATGCCCGTGCTGGTCGTGATGCTTCTCGTGCTGATCGGCGTGGTGATCACCCGAGAAGGAGCCGGCACGGGACTGGCCGAGTACCTGAAACCGGACTTCTCGGAACTCTCGGTGGGGCTGATCTTCCAGGCCATGGGGCAGGCCTTCTTCTCGCTCTCGCTCGGCATGGGCGCGCTGATCACGTACGGCTCCTACCTCCAAAGCCGGCAAGACATTCCTGAAGCCGCCGTCTACGTCACCTTTGCCGATGTTGGGATTGCCTTCATCGCCGGCCTTCTCATTATTCCGTCGATGTACGTCGCCCAAAACGTCGGCATCGAAATTTTCGACGAGGGTGGTGCACTCATCGCCAGTGACACGCTCGTCTTCAACGTCCTCCCGGCGCTCTTTCACACGATGGGCGGCCTCGGGGTCTTCTTCGGCGTCTCGTTCTTCCTCTTGCTGACGTTTGCCGCGCTGACCTCGACCATCTCGCTGCTCGAAGTCCCGACAGCGTTCCTAGTCGACGAAACGAAGCTGAACCGCAAAACGTCCGCAGCGGTGATGGGAGCCATCATCCTGGTCATCTCAATCGTCACCTCGTACGATCTCAGTTGGATCGGCCGCTTGAACCTGATCTTCAGCGATATTGGGCTGCCTCTAGGCGGGTTGCTGATCTCGCTCTTCCTGGTCTACGTCTGGCGGACCTCAAACGCTCTCAAGGAAATCGACAACGGCAGCGACAGTAGCCTGTTCATCCAGGTATGGCCGGCGCTGGTTCAGTACGTCGCTCCGCTTTTGATCGCCATCGTGCTCGGCACGACGCTCTACAACGTGTTCGCCTAACATGGACAACAGAAAATGCGCGGCGGGGCTTGCCTTTCTCTTGGCTCTGATGCTGCCGGCGCTGGCCTCCGCGCAGGTCCTGCCGAAGATTGGACTGTCGTTCGGGCCATCGGCCTCCGCGTCAGGACATGAGATCGCGGCACTCGCTCCTCAAGCCCCCGTCGCTGGCCGGCCGGCGGTCGTGAACCAACTGACGGCGCTGCTGCAGATCGAGGGCGGGCACGGCCCCGTCTTGGACGACGAACCGATCACCGGCTGCCAGTTCCAGAATCCAAGCAACGACAAGTACAAGCACTTGGCGCTATCGTTCGCCGGCACCGTGGTCACCCACTATGCGCTCGAAAAAGGGCTGGGCCTGCCGAAAGCCGCTTCGTTTCTGATCGCGGCCACTGCGGTGACTGCCGCCGGCGTGCTGAAGGAGGTCTCAGACAGGAACGACCCGCTCAAGCAGTGCTTCGACCCGAACGACATCCTGGCCAACACGGGTGGGATTCTCGCCGGCGGTGCGCTCGTGTTTAGCTTCTAGTGTTCCGCTCGAGTCCATGACCGCCTCGCCTGCTCCTGAGCCAACCAACAGCTTCGAGGCCCTGTTGGAGGGTGGACATCCGAATTCGCTCGGGCGTACCGCCGAGGTGGTGGAGTTTGTTCTAGCCGATCGACGCCGGCTTGCCGAACTGTTCACGTGCTACTTCAGCAGCGATCCAGTCGTCCGGTTGCGTACGTCGAACGCCATGAAGCGCATCTGCGCCGAGCAGCCCGAATGGCTTCTCCCGTATCTCGGCCGGATGCTGACCGAGGTAGCACACATCGATCAAGCGTCGGCTCAGTGGACGCTCGCCCAACTGTTTGCGAAGCTAGAAGCCGGCATGACGCCGGCTCAACGCGCGGCCGCCACCGAGATCCTGAAACGCAACCTCAGCCAGCACACCGACTGGATCGTCCTCACGCAAACGATGCAAACCCTCGCTGGATGGGCAGAGCGTGACGAAGCGCTCCACACGTGGCTTCGCCCGCACCTGAATCGCTTGAGTAAGGACCCGCGAAAGTCCGTTGCCGGCCGCGCGCGCCGGCTGTTGGATGGGAGGACGTGACCGGCACGGCGTTCACGACGAATTCCCCCGATGCGGGGTAAGCAATCGAACACAATGCGCCTTCGAGTGTTTATTCGTTTGCAGGTGAATGCCTACCTTTCACTGTGCGTAGGCCATCGGCGCAGGTCACGCGGGAACGACAGAGGTTGAAGGCGGCTCGCCGAGTCCTGTTCGTACAGGGGATGTCCCACCTGTTTGCCCCTCTTCCACAGCCTGCATCCGCAAGCGTCCGACCCGATTGTTCCTCATGGACAAGCCCAAGGAGTACTGCGGCGTATTTGGTATTTACGGTGCCAACGAAGCTGCGCAGCAGACCTACCTCGGCCTGCACGCGCTCCAACATCGCGGCCAGGAATCGGCCGGCATCGTTGCCACGACGTTCGACGAGAAGCACAAAAAGCACTTGATGCTCCGGCATGCCGGCATGGGCAAAGTGCTCGATGTGTTCGACGACAAGGTGCTCCGCGAAGACCTGCACGGCTCGGCGGCGATTGGGCACAACCGGTATTCGACCAGTGGTTCTTCCCAGAACGAGGCGAACATTCAGCCCTTTCTGGTCACGTACAAGTCGGGCCAGCTGGCGCTT